>JAYFQW010000031.1 GCA_034926675.1 Clostridia bacterium
ACATTTCTCTTGGCAGCTGCCATCGTGGTTACCCCCTCGGATTGTATTGCTTTACACCCGAAGAGAACCACATGGCGGCTGTCCCTGTCAATACGCCCAGGATCCTTCCGCCGAATTTACACCACTACCTAAGACACTAACCTCTTCCTGCCCACCGAGTCCGGAAAGCCCAAGCATCCGGACTCAACGGCATGATCATTGCTTCTCGTATGTGACGCCTGCGTGCGATAGATGCCCATAGCCCATATTGGAACACCTGGTAGCCTCTCCTATACACGCCAGGAGGTCCAGCTGTCATGACACGACACGTTGCAGCACTCATACGGCAAGCCGTCAATCAACTGCCGGAGAGTTTCATCATCCTCGACAATAGTGGGGACGTGGCATTCCTCAACCAGAAGGCCATGGAGATGGACTTCGCGGAGAAGATGAACGCAAGGGCGCATCTGAACCTCGGGTGCACCGCCGGCGAGTGGGCATCAGACATCAAATCGATCCTCTGTCACCTTCGAACGAGCAACAGAAGCAATCTCACGACTACCGCCGAGGACCCCAAGAGCGGACGCGTATTTTGCAGTACGTTCTCCATGCTTCGAGACGCGAGTGGACGCCATATGGGCACAGTGGTCATGTCGAAGGAGATCGCGGCGCTCAGATACATCAGCTTTGCAGCAGCCGACTGCGCCAACCACGAGACGATGTCGCATCGACTCGGCGCGTTGCTCGTGGAATGCCTGGAGACTCTATCGGATGTACTCGATTCTCACGAGCCGTATACCCTGGGCCATTCGTTGCGAGTGCGAGACTTAGCGGTAGCTATGGCGAAGGAGCGCTGGGGCGCCTCGGCAGACCTTGAGGTAGTATCATTGGCAGGGCAGCTCCACGATATCGGCAAAGTGGCCGTTAAACCAGAAATACTGACCAAGCCCGGCAGGCTGACGGATGAGGAATGGAGCATTGTGAAAACTCACCCCGTGGTGGGTGAGCTGATTATGAAGCCAATCGCACGTCTGGGAGAAATCGCCAAAGTCATAAGGCATCATCACGAGCGATTCGACGGATCCGGATACCCCGACCACCTCGTCGGCAATGCCATCCCAGCCTTGGCCAGAATCCTCGCAATAGCAGATAGCTACGATGCCATGACCTCGGCAAGGCCGTACCGAGAGGCCATCCCGTCTTCAGAAGCTATCGAGGAGATCCAGGCAAACGCCGGCACTCTGTACGATCCAGACTGGGTGAGAGTGTTCGTGACGCTTATGAGGCGCAGCAAGGACAGCTGATCAGGCAACTGCATTTCCGCTCATCTCTGGGGGCTATACGGCTTCCCGGCCGCCTCGGGCCCGCTCGCGCTGTTCACACCCAGACTGAGAGATACCACAAACACCAGCGCCACTGCCATAATAGCAGTCAACCTGGACTTCACTTCACACCCTCCATTCCCCTCTTGTGATAAAGAACTGGATCAGCGGGCCGATGAGCACAGCCGCCGCCAGCGTGCCCACCCCTACCTTGCCTCCAAGAGCAGCCCCTACAGACACCGCGATTCCGTCAGTTACTATTCTGGCTATACCGATCTTCGTGTGAAGCAGACGGCCCATGGTGAAACCCCAGCCGTCTATGGGCCCTCTACCCAGATCAGCGTGTATGTACGCAGCTGAGCCAAGGGCCATTAGGACCATGCCTGCCAGTTGCGCCATCCACCTCACGAAAAGCCCGCCGGGAATCCCAACCACCGGGGTGAGCAGGTCGATAAACCATCCCACCAGCACAATGTTGAAAGCGGCGCCTATGCCCGGCTTCTGCTTGCCTACAAGATAGTTGGCGCATACCAACGCCAGCATCGTCAACTGAGTGACCCGACCGTTGGTCAAGCCGGTTGCATTACTCCAGCCCAGGGTGAACGCGGTCCACGGATCCGCCCCCAGGCTCGCGTGAATCATGAGCACCACTCCAAGCGCAATAATGGCCTGCGACATAGCAGCAACAGTAACCTTCCGAATCAATCAATCAGCTCCCAACACACCAGGCCCGGACGTGGGTATGCTCTCTTTTCGCATTACCTCCTTCGCCCTCTGCGCCACCGTGCGCGTGTCCACGGTGAGATGGACACCATCTTCAACAACAATGCGCCCGTCTATCATCACGAACCTCAGATCCCTTGTGGATCCGGCGAACACCAGGTTGGAGAGAAGCGCGTGCGGATCGGCGGCCGCGAGCCTGGGCGAGGACAGGTCGAAACCCACGATATCCGCCGCGGCGCCCGCAACGAGCTGGCCGACGCCCGCACCCCCGCCTGCGGTAGCCGACCCTGCATCGTAACTGTGCGCCCACCCGGCGGCTCGCGCGCCTTCGCCGGAGAATATGTAAGCGTTCTTTAACAGGATGCGCTCCGCTGGGTGTCGCGCTGGGCGCCCTGCTAGGCGTCCTGCTGGGTCCGACCTGAGCCGCACCTCCTATCCATCTTGGCTGCTGCCCGGAGAGCCATTCGGATCATGAGGTCGATTGCATGGCATATCTCATCCGAGCGCCTGATCTCTTCTCCCGTTAGGCAAATGGAGATTCCATGTAGAAGGCATCATGAGTCCGGATTACCCCGAGGTGATACGACGCGCCGAGTTCATCAGCCGCGTCGACCAGGGCGCGAACCAGGTGGAAATCGGCTACAGCTGGGTAGCTCATATCGATGTACTCGGGAGTAGTGCCGTCGCCGCGGACCGCGGCAGTGGCGATGACCAGGTCTCCCGGGTGAACATTCGGTTGCATGGCCCCGCAGGTCCCAACCCGTATCATGTTGCGCGCTCCGACCTTGATGGCCTCTTCCACCACGATTGAGGCGGCCGGCGCCCCAACTCCGGTGGATATGACCGACACGGGCACGCCCTGATATCCACCTGTGTAGGTGTCGAATTCCCTACTGGACGCCACATGCCTGGGGTTGTCCATATAGCTTGAGATCAGCTGGGCCCTCTTGATGTCGCCCGGCAGAAGAACTGAACGTCCCAGGTCGCCGGGCTTGCACTTGATGTGGTGTTGAAGCTCCATGTTCACGGCGCCTGCCTTTTCTCAACTATCAGTTTGATCTTTGGAGACTGTTGCGCTGCGTACCGTCGGGAATAGACAGATGCGCGGCCTGTGGAGTCGAGGCCTACCTGCTCTACCAGGAGAGACGCCGAGTCGGCGGGGATTGCCAGGTATCGGGCGTCGGATTCCGACATCCTAGCCGAGCTAATGCTCACATCCCACCTGACGATCCTCACTCCGGCCTCGGTGAGCAGATCATAGGTGGAGCTGATCCCGTTGGACTGCATGCGTTCGAGCGCCATGGGCACGACCTTGTGAGGGATGAAGTCCACTGAGTACACGGAAGGAACGCCTTCGATTTCCGTGACAGACTGGACTATCAGGACGCGATCACCGCGCTCCAGCCCCAGTTTGGCGCGGGCTACGGAGCCCGCTTCTTGATCATAGGCAGACACGAGCCGGTAAGTGGAAGGACTGCCTTCGGCCGCGAACAGGTCGGCAACGTCGCCTGCGCACACAAGACCGATGGCGGCAGGGCGTTTCCCTGGCCCGATCACGGTACGGCCAATGCCCCGCTGGTTGAGGATGACGCCGTCCTGTTCGAGCAGTATGAGCGCCTCGCGGAGCACATTGCGGCTCACCTTGAGCAATCGCGACAGTTCCGGCTCCGATGGCAGGCGCGAACCCACAGGCAGCTTCCCCTGGGATATTAGCTCGAGGAGCTGCTCATAGACCAGCACACGCAGGGGTTTGAAGTCCTCACGCACATGCATTGGCCGATAGCCTCCACGAATCACGCGATGCAACTGTTGCGAAGATGAAGACCAACATCAGTTGTTGGACATCCTACGCCCAATTTACCATTTCGGGCATGTCGCGTCAAGGGAAGGGGACGGGCGCGCGCGGCAGTCGGGACACGGGAGACGGGGAAGCTATCCAGGTCTGCTGCACTCAGCCAATACTCTGCTCCAATGGCAACAGGACAACTAGCCTCCGCCTCGTCGATAGGTGGAGGCCATTTGACGCTTACGCCGGTACGATGTCAGTACGGAATTCGTACTGGGTCGTCGCTTAACCAGTACGGAATCCGTACGACACTAGACCTCATTCGAGGCAAATCGGGTCCGGCGGACCGAAAACGAACCGCAAAATGGGAATTATCGCCCGGAATACGGCCTGCGGCGCTCTTTTCGCGGGCAATAACGCGGTTTTCGGAGCCCGTCCGTCGGACTTGGCTTCTGCGCAGTACGGAATCCGTACTGGTGTCCCGTGTTGCCTGTACGGAATCCGTACTGAGTCTCGGAAAAACTGGGCGCGCTTCGTATGTAGCTCTGCACTTGGGTTCTAGCTTGCGTCTCCGCTCGTCTGGGCTTACCGGCACCCGGATGATACAGGGCTTCCCCGGTTAAGTCCGTTTGCCTGGACACGAACCCGTCCGTGTTGCCAGCGACGCCCTTTCCTACTGGTTGTCTTCCCGCTGGTTAGGTGATAGGACCTCTTTCAGTCCATCGGCTCAACAAACATGCCGGACGAACGCAATAGGGGCAGCCGTGTGACTGCCCCGTCTTCTCACTTGTTCCGTTCAGTGTCATGTAAGCACAGCCAATATCGCCTAATTGTGTTATCGGGATGTTATCTTTACACCCCGGAATCCATACGCTTCTGCCCATTGAGCTGGCCGTACGATAAAAATGGTGCCGAAGGCGGGACTCGAACCCGCATGGCCTTTCGACCGGTTGATTTTGAGTCAACTGCGTCTGCCGATTCCGCCACTTCGGCGCTCCATTATTCTACCATGGAGGCTGCTGCCGCGCAACCACACCATGCGGCTTGCGGCCCGGTGCACTTGCGGCTCGGTGCGCTCAACGATTGCCGCGCTCAGAAGTGCCGTTAACCCCTTGAACGCGCTCCGGATGCTGTCTGCCTAATGCTGTCTGCCTAATGCTGACTGCCCCGAGAGATTCCCCGGGGAGTGCGCTCACCCCGCAAGAGGAACCCCGCGTTCTCCGCCGGGCCATGCCGAAAACAACACAGCCCCAGGCGTCCTGCTTAGCCTGAGGCTCTGAGACTCGTTTTCATCTGAATAGCCTAGTGGAGAAGCTGTTTTCCGAGGAATGCGGCTGCTGTCTCAACAAGCTTGACCTCAGTCGCCCCCATCTGCCTCGGCTCTTTCGACATGAGCACTACCACTCCAGCGGGGTCGCTGCCCGCAACGATGGGCGCCATCACCTGCGCTGCGAATTGGGCGCCATCTACTGCCGGTTTCTCGTTCGGCGCCGTAGCCACGAATGTCTTGTTGGATTTCATCACTTCCTGGGCGTACTCAGAAACCCTCTTCTCCATATACGCTTTCCTTGGAGCACCGCTTACCGCGACGACCTCTGCATCATCTGCAATGAGCGCGATGCATCCAGTAGAATCGTTAAGGGAATCAGTGTACTCCTGGGCGAAGAAGCTTAGGTCGGTCATGGGCGAGTACTTCTTGAGGATCACTTCGCCGTCTCGATCAGTGAATATCTCAAGAGGGTCGCCTTCCCGGATCCTCAGCGTCCTCCTGATTTCCTTCGGTATGACCACCCTGCCGAGGTCATCTATACGTCTGACTATCCCGGTCGCTTTCAACACTAGCCCTCCCCACCTGAATTCCGCCGTCCCCGGTCATATTCTGCCGTAATGCGAACGGCCATATGCAGGGCTCAGACTGCTCCGAGCTCCCAGCATGCCCGCTAGTCCCCGGGGTGGCCCGTCGCGCCAGGTCTCCCATGGCGCGGGGCCGTGCTACAGATTCGACAGCATGTTCGCAAGTTCATAGTAGTCCATGTTAATTGGCCGCTTCATGTCCAGCGCCTCATCGAAACCAAATACCCGCACTTCGTTGCCGAACAGGCCCAACGCCGCGCTTGTTCCTCCGCCAAGCAGCACATCAACGGCTTTTGCTCCGAGGGTAGTGGCAAGGATCCGGTCGCGCATCGATGGAGCCCCGCCCCTTTGTATGTGCCCGAGCACTATGATCCTAGTGTCGAACCCTGTGATCTCCACTATCTGCTGGCCTATCCGATTTGCGCATCCCTCGCTGACGCCTCTTCCGGGCGCGGGGTTCCCATCTGCGCCCTCAGCGACTACGACTATGCTGTGGCTCTTGCCCTCTCTGGCGCCTTCCATAATCCTGCTGCACACTTGCTGGATATCGAACTCCACTTCAGGCACGAGGATGCTCTCTGCGCCTCCTGCGAGCCCAGTCGCCAGTGCAATGTGGCCCGAGTTCCTCCCCATCACCTCGACTACATAGGTACGCTCATGCGACGTAGCCGTGTCCCGTATCTTGTTGATGGCGTCGAGCACCGTGTTGCATGCTGTATCGAATCCGATGGCGTACTCAGTCGATCCGATGTCATTATCGATGGTGGCTGGCACTCCAATGGTGGCCACCCCCATCTTGGACAGGAGATCCAAGCCCTTGTAGGTGCCATCTCCGCCTATCCCGACCACGCCATCTATCTCGCAGGTTCTGATCTGAAGGAGCGCCTTTGCGCGCCCTTCCTCGGTCTTGAACTCCTCAGACCTGGCAGACTTCAGAATAGTGCCACCTCTCTGGAGGATATCTCCCACTGAACGCGACTTCATCTCCATGAAGTCCCCCACGACCAGCCCGTGGAACCCCCGCCTGACCCCCACTACCTCCAGGCCGTGGTACAACGCCTTTCTCACCACCGCCCGTACACAGGCGTTCATGCCGGGGGCGTCTCCTCCGCTTGTAAGCACTGCTATTCGTCTCATGCCGATTCCTCCAGTGGCACCGTTCGCGCCTACGGTGTGACAAACCTAGATCACCGATGAGTCGAGGATATCGTGCGCCTCCTCGGCCTCAGTCTCAGGAACGAGAACCTCCACATTGGCGGAATCGCCGAGCTGAGGCACTCCTATGGGTCTGAGCGTTACCAGTAGGCCTTCCACTTCAAGCATGTTCTTCACCAGCTCGGCCTCTGACCTGTTAGGTGCGATGTAGACTACTGTCCACACGTCAGTTGCCCTCCTCGAAATCTCATACCCGCTTAGGTAGTATGTCCGTTCTTCTATGCCAATGCCGAATCTCCTTCAGTGCCTGACCCATTGTCCCTACTCAAGAGGGCCTATGGAGTCGGCCAGCAGCTTGACGCCGTCATCCTTCACATCTACCTTGCCTCGCACTACCACCTTCGCATCCGGAGCAAGCAAACCGGAGGTCTGCTCGTACGTCCTTGGAAACACAATCACCTCTACCTGTCCGGTAAGGTCCTCCAGCTGCACGAAAGCCATGAGCTGCCCTGACTTGGTGGAGATCTGCTTCCTTCCTACAATCATCCCGGCGAGAGTGACGTATGAGCCGTCCTGCGCTTCAGCGAGGTCACGCACTGATGAACTTGATGCCCGATGCACCAGATCAGCAGCGACCGCCAACGGATGCCCCGAAAGATACAGGCCAAGCAGCTCCTTCTCCATCGCGAGAATCTGGTCCTGACGGAACTCGTCCATGCTCGGCAACTCAATTGAGGCGCCGACAAAACCCGAAGGCGCTTCGAACAGATCAAAGAAAGACGCCTGACCCGCCTGTTGGCTGCGCTGCCGCGCCGAGCTGTAGTCACACGCCTGATCCATCACGGCTAGGAGTTGGCGCCTGTTCCCGAATGCGCAGAAGGACCCCGCCTTCATCAGGCACTCGATGGCCTTCCTGTTTACCGCGGTCATGTCAACCCTATCAAAGAAATCGGTGAGCGACTGGAACCTTCCTCCTGCCTTTCGTGCAGTGATTATTGCCTGTGCGGCTCCCTCTCCCACGTTCTTCACAGCCCCAAGTCCGAAGCGGATCCTGCCTCCGCTCACGGTGAAGCCGAGGAGGCTCTCATTAACATCCGGGGGAAGCACATCCACACCTTTGGACCTGCATACATCGATATACATGGCCACACGCTCGGACGAACCCATCACACTTGTGAGTGTGGCCGCCATGAACTCGGGGAAGTAGTGCCTCCTCAAGTAGGCGGTATGGTATGAAATCAGGGCGTACGCTGCACTATGCGCCTTGTTGAACCCATACCCTGCGAATCGCTCGATAAGTGTGAACACTTCTTCTGCTACGGCGGTCGACACCCCTCGGTCTGCAGCGCCTGTCATGAACCTGTTCTTGAGCGCCGCAATGGCCTCAGGTTTCTTCTTGCCCATCGCACGCCGGAGCATGTCCGCCTCGCCAAGGCTGAAGCCAGCCAGCTCGCTCGCGACCTGCATCACCTGCTCCTGGTACAGCATCACCCCGTAGGTGGGGCGCAGAGTCCGCTCGAGAGCAGGGTGTGGATACGTGATCGAAGCTTCGTTCTGCTTTCCGCGTACGAAATCGCCCGTCATCACCATCGGCCCAGGCCTGCCCAGGGCTACTATGGCAATGATATCCTCAAACCGAGTCGGCTTCACCTCGCGAAGCAGGCTCTGGAACAGCCCGCTTTCAAGCTGAAACACGCCTGCAGAATCCGCGCATCTCAACATATCATACACCTCTGGATCATCCAGGGGAATGTGGTCAATATCGAGACGCTGCCCACGGGTGTGCTGGATTATCTCGACCGTCTTCCCGATCACGGTGAGAGTCCGGAGACCTAGGAAGTCCATCTTCACGATGCCCAGGCGTTCCAGGTTCTCCATGGCATACTGAGTGGTAATCACTCCGTCGGAAGACTTGTACAGCGGGACGTGGTCAGTAAGCGGATCCTTCGAAATCACCACGCCCGCCGCATGGACCGAGGGATGCCTTGGAAGCCCCTCCACGGCCCGCGCCACGTCGATCAGCAGCCGAGTGCGCTCGTTCTCATCTACCGCCGCCCTGAGCTCCGCTGACATCTCCAGCGCCCGGTCGAGAGTCATGTTGAGCTCCGCAGGAACAAGCTTGGCGATACGGTCAGTCTCGGCATACCCAAGCTTCAGAGCACGCCCTACGTCTCTGATGGCGGCCCGAGCCGCCATGGTGCCGAAGGTGATGATCTGGCAAACCCGGTCTGCACCATATTTGGCGGCCACGTAGTCGATGACCTCGCCGCGGCGCTCGTAGCAGAAATCCACATCAATGTCGGGCATGGTGATTCGTTCAGGGTTCAGGAATCGCTCAAACAGCAGGGCATACTTGAGCGGGTCGATATCAGTGATGCCGAGGCAGTAGGCGACCAGACTTCCTGGAGCTGACCCCCTGCCTGGCCCCACGAAGATGCCGCGGCTCTTCGCAAACCGGATGAAATCCCAAACTATGAGGAAGTAGCCTGAGTACCCCATCCGTCCGATCACGCCCAATTCGTAATCGAGCCGTGCTCTCACCTCATCAGACACCAAGGTGAACCGCCGGACAGCTCCCTCATAGCACTGCCTACGAAGGTAGTTTTCGTGAGTCTCTCCGTGCGGAGGCACGAACTCAGGCATGTGGACCGTGCTGAAATCGAGATCCACATTGCAGCGTGACGCGATCTCGCAAGTGACCTCACAGGCCTCCGGAATCTCCGCGAACGCGCGGTACATCTCCTCAGGCGATTTCAGGTAGAACTGATCTGTCGGAAACCGCATCCTTCCGGGGTCATCCACAGTCGAGCCAGTTTGAATGCAGAGCAGAACATCATGGGCCCTCGCATCCTCGCGCTTAAGGTAGTGCGCGTCATTGGTCGCCGCCAACGGAATTCCCATCTCCCGCGAGATCGATGCCAGTCCACGGTTCACCTGTTCCTGCAATCGAATCCCGTTCGATTGCACTTCAAGGTAGAACGCCTCTGGGCCGAAGATATCGCGGTAGTCTCCCACGGCCTTTCTTGCTGCATCCAGCTCCCCAGATGCGAGGAGAGAGGCAGGCTCCCCTGAGAGGCACGCCGATAGGGCGATGAGGCCCTTGGAGTGGGCAGCGAGCAGATCCTTGTCCACCCTGGGCTTGTAGTAGAAACCCTCGGTGAACCCAGCGCTCGATAGCCTCAGCAGATTCGCGTACCCCTCCGCATTCTCAGCCAACAGGACGAGGTGATACGGGCTATCATCCACATGAGGGGTCCTATCGTGCCTTGTGCGTTTGGCCACATAGACCTCACAGCCGAGTATGGGTTTCACACCATGTTGCTTGCAGGCAGTGTAGAAATCCACGAGTCCGAACAGAACGCCATGATCGGTGGCAGCGCACGAACCCATCCCGAGTTCCAGCACCCGCTGGGGCAGACGGTCAGTTCTGCACGCCCCGTCCATTCACAGGAGGGAGTATTGAGTATGCAGGTGCAGATGAACGAACTCCCTCACAAGACCACCCCCTAATGCTGCACGCAGGGCGGGAATGTGTCCCCTCAGGGCTCCACACCCCGCCCTGCGTCAGCCCGCGCCGTGCCTTAGCGGAAATCAACAGCTACCCATCAGACGGATTCAGTCTCTGGCAGGCAGGGAATCCGCAGATGTATTCCACCTGTCGGACCACCACCCCTTGAGAGATGCTTCGGGAATCCCCTCTTCCTCCCACTCTACCTCGGTGATGATAGCATCCACAACGTCTCGGTCCTGGATGTCGGGAGGTCGCTTAGTTGAGCGGGCACTGCCATTCGAGCGAACCTGCGTCGAGAACCTGCGGATGCGGCCATTCATGTCCATCCCTCCACCCACGTTCGGTTCGGTTCACAGGACCCCACCTGAGCAGGGAAACGAACTCGCAGCGAAACCTCGATCTGCCTGGTCCTGCTGGCCTGGCGCGGGCAAGTCTGGCGCCTACTGACCCCGCTAGATCAAAAGCCTCCCGGATTCCATGATGACCACACCATCCACAGTAACGGTGGGCGCAGCTACGATCCCGTCAAGATGGCTCGGGACGGCAACCTTCCCTCCGAAGTGAGAGTTGTCTCCTATGGCGATGTGGATGGTGCCGAGGACCTTCTCATCCTCGAGGACACATCCGGTGATCCGGGCGCAGCCATTGGTCCCAACTCCGAGTTCTGCGATATTCCTCGCAGGCATTCCCAGCCCTGCGATCATCGCCTCTATAGATTCTGCCGCAGATCCACCGTGAATACGCGTGGCATAGCCATCCACAACATATATGGTTATGCGTTCACCGGTGTGCTGTGGCCCAGCCATGGCGCCGTCCACCACGAACACGCCCTGGGCGCTGCCTTCAACTGGAGCTATGTATGCCTCGCCAGCCGGCAGGTTCCCGAAATCCCCTGGCTCATGGTACATGCCGCCATCAGGGCCTGCCGTTCTACCTTCGAGGGACATGGTGATGTCAGTTCCGTTTTCATTGGTTATGTGGACCACGCTTGCCCGGGTCAGCACCTCTGCTACCCTGGCGGCAATGTCGCCAACAACGCGGTAATCGGCCGCGAGTGTGCGCGCCATGCAATCCTCTGTGATGCCAGGGAGAGTAGCAACTCGCGCCCCTGCGGCGCACGCAGCTTCTCTGGCCGCAGTGTGGGATATGGACTTGCTCGTAGGTGCGAGCACAACATCGACATGCTTCATCAGTTCTCCGATTGGCGCAGGGGGTTCCTCCCCGTTTCTAGTGCGGGGAATCATCTCAATCACCATGGCCTCGCAACCCATGGATTTCGCCGCATCGAAGAGCGCCGTTCCAACAGTCCGGGCGCCCTCGTCCGTTATGATCAGAACGGTTTCACCTGGCCGTGCGCCCATACAATCGCGAACCGCCACAGCGGCTGCTCGACTAAGATCCGACATGTGAAAAACCTGCCTCTCACCGTGAGATACTGATCTGTACCTTGATACCTTGATTCTACCATACATACCCCACGTCTGGCGCACCGCCGCCTCCACTGTCTGATCGCCCAGTTGATCCCCGCGCTGATCTCCTTGGCGATCTCCTCGTGGGTGACATACCTTCCATCGAATAGTATAATGACCAAAGTGGGGTTGTTCAGGCCCCATACTCGATATTGGCTACAACGCCCGAAGGGGGGATGATCAGTGGACGGTGACTCAGGCAGTAGTGGGTCGTTTCCAGATGAACAACTCGATATGAAGCGTTCCGCTTCGGGCGCCGTCCGCTGGTGGTAAGGCTCTGCGGCGCGTGCGCCCTCATCAGGGGGTGTTGCTGTGGATGAGAAGTATGAGGTCATAATTGCTAAGGTCAAGGCCTTGATATCTGGAGGTTCGTCCCAGGAGCTTGCCCAGTTGCTGCAAACCCTGCACCCTGCCGACATAGCAGAGATTCTTGAGGACCTTGACGACGACAAGCGCAGGGCGTTCTTTGCGACACTCCCGAGCGATGTCGCAGCAGCAATTGTCCAGGAGCTCGATCTTGACGATCAAACCGATATCATGCACGGCCTTGACGCGGCGCGCATCTCCGAGATCGTGAAGGAGATGGACTCCGACGATGCCGCAGACTTCATCGGCGAGCTGTCAGAATCAAACGCCGAGAAACTGCTGGGCCTGATGAACTCACAAGGCGATGAACTGCGCGAGCTCCTGAGGTACGACGAGGATACATCCGGCGGCATAATGGCCACTGAGTACGTGACTGTCCGCGACAGCTGGACCGTTGAGCAGGCATTCTGCGAACTCCGGCGCGTTGGCCCGGATGCTGCATCCGTGTACTACGTGTATGTGCTTGACGATCGTGAGCACTTGGTGGGGGTGCTTTCCCTTCGCGACATGGTCATATCGGACCTGGTAACGAAGATCAGCGTGATAATGAATCCCAGTCCTGTGTCTGTTCCGGTTGAAGCTGACCAGGAGGAGGCTGCGGAGCTCTTCAAGAAGTACCGTTTCCTGGCTCTTCCCGTCGTCGACTACGAGAATAGGATAACAGGCGTGATCACGGCCGACGACATTCTCGATGTTGTCGAAGAAGAAGCAACAGAGGATATGCAGAAGATTGCAGGCACGGTGCCGTTGGACCATCCGTACTTCGCAAGCAGGCTCCGGGAGCTATGGGGATCCCGCATAGCCTGGCTGGTTGTACTGTTCCTCGCCGAGTCGATCACAGGCGGAATCATGCAGAAGTTCAGCGATGCCATGCAGGCCTTCATTCAGCTCACGTTCTTCATTCCGCTGCTCATCGACTGTGGCGGAAACGCAGGTTCGCAGTCGGCAACCGTGATCATTCGCGGCCTCGCTGTTAGGGATGTGCGTCTGAAGGATGCCTGGGCGGTCCTGTGCAGGGAACTCGTAGTGGGGCTGGGGCTTGGAGTGGTGATGGCTGCCATCGCATTCGTGCGCGCATGGCGAGTGGGCGGGAATCCGATGATGGGACTCGTCGTGTGCCTGTCGGTGGCCGCGATCGTGGTCATGGCTACGGTTGTCGGGGCTCTGCTCCCAATCGCCGCAACTGCCCTGAAGATGGACCCCGCTGTCATGTCAGCCCCCCTCATCACCACGATCGTGGATGGCCTGGGGCTCCTGGTGTACTTCAGCATCGCCAAAGCGCTGTTGCCAATATAACATCTCCAGCAACTGAATCGCGCCATTTCGCGCCGCCCGCACAGTGAGGGCGGCGCGTTTCATCGCAGGTCTGCTCGTTCAATGCCACACAAACTAGTTGTATGCGACGCTGATCTCCTCACTCCTCAAGCTCTCCTGCCCGAGGCTGTCCTTGGCTACTACCACGAAGTACACCATTGAGCCTTTCTGACTCGCCGATAGAGACACCTCCACTTGGAGCGCAGGCGCCTCCACAGGCTCCGATCTTGAGGTCATGTATCTGTCGAACTGAGAGTATCTCCAGTACACCCTGTAAGAAGCTACTCCATCGCCAGGCTCAGGGCGCCACGACACCATTGCTTTCTGCCCGTTCATGGCCACTGCGACTCCCTCGGGAGCGCGAGGCACGGTCATCAGGCCAATCTGGATGCCGATGCTTCCAAGCCCAGGAAGCCAGCTCACAGTGGTGGTTTTCCCAGGGCAGACTCCGAATCCCACGTATTCGGTTTCATAGAGCGATGTTCCATCCTGGCCCTTGAAAACGATTCGCATGTCATAGGACCGAGGCACGTATCCGGTGTCCTCCACTACGAACACAGATCCCTGCTTCGCGATATCCTTGTATGATCGATAGGCCGAACTCCCCCCGGAGTAGTAGACCGAAATGTCCGCGGCAAGGGCCGATTCCGCCTGCGGAAGCCCCTGGGGCGATGCCTCGATCCTCACCCTGCCATCAACAGCCTTCAGAGTGACCTGCACGGAAGCGACCGTATCGCGTTTTACGTCAGCCTTGGTTTTAGCAGCGTATATGGCGTCGCCTTCGTCATCGATGGCCGCCACATTCACCTGCCATATCCCTGCGGTAAGGGATTCCACTGTGCCAGCCGCAGAATCGCCGTTCAGAGGGAACTCACGCCTCACATTGAAACCGGCCATGGTGAGGTCCACTACTATTGACTTGGGATCTCCTGCCGCTGCTGGCGTTCTCTTGATGTTTGCCGCCATGGCCACAGAACCTGACCCGCCAGGAAGGATTCTGTCGCGACCGCATCCTGTTCCCACCGCAGCGATGAGCACGGCCGCAAGGACGCACACGAGACCCTTTCCCCAGTTCATCGTCGCACCTCCAATATATGGTTTATTGCCATCTGGTTCCATTTATTCGCCCTCTGCTGATCGTGTCCTGCGGCGCTCCGCAATATCACCCGGGATGAAATGGATGGATCATGCCGTGAAGTGAACGCAGCCTGTGCTCAATGGGATTTGGCATGTTGCCGATAATGGTTTAGAAGGGGCGTGTATGCTTTGCCAACTACCACCACTTCGTCGGCAATCAAGGGCAGCGGGTTTCGCGGCGGTCCGTATGGAATAGACACACGAGGAATCCTGTTTCACTCTATAGCTGTCGCCATGCTGCTATCCGCCGTCGGCTGGTTCGCGGCTGTGGTCACTATGCATCGCATGGACCAGCAGGTAAAGCGCAGCCTGGCCATTAGGGCTGCTGGCGCCGCATCACTCTTGGATTCGAAGAGGGCAGCAGATCTTCTGGATCCCTCGTCACCTGAGTACGGGAGCAGCCTTGCTCTGATTGGAGCGAGGCTCAGGGCATTGCGCAACGCCTCACCAGACGCGCACTTAATCTACATCGCCCGGGTAGAGCAGGGTCGGATGTACATGCTCGTCGACAGCGAACCTGAGGCATCCTCAAGCCATTCACCTCCAGGTCAGGCCCTCTCGGTTCTCAGCCCCGACGCCATGGCTCTGATATCTGGCGGCAGATGTGCCGTGCTGGGCCCGATACACGACCGGTGGGGCGTGTGGGTGACCGGACTATCTCCAATTGCCTCCACGACTACAGGGGACGCCTACGCCGTCCTTGCGCTGGATATCAACGCCGCCAACTGGCCAAGGCGATTGCGTGGTCCGTGGAGCATTCCACTCCTGCTGGCTTTGTTCACCGGCGCTCTGGCTGCCACGCTCATCCTCATGAGAAACCGCCAATCCGTCCAGCAGGCGCGGTGGCTTTCCACACACGACCATCTCACAGGCCTGCCCAACAGGTCCGTGCTTTCCGAATGCATAGAAGCAGCGATCGAGGAAGCAAAGCGCGGGAAACCAAGCACACTCGTTCTCATAGACATCGACAACTTCAAGATTGTGAACGACACCCTGTCTCACCTCGCGGGCGACGAGGTTCTCATCCGAGTCGCCCGCTGCATCCGAGGCATGATCCGAGAGACCGATCTCGTTGCAAGGCTCGGAGGCGATGAATTCGTAGTATTGCTTCAGGGTGTGCCAGTTCAGAGTGCGCTGACTACAGCTGAGCGGATTCGGGAGTCCGTTGAGGATCTCAAGATGGAGATAGATGGGGCAACCGTTGACGTGACGCTGAGTGTGGGGCTGACTCAGATAGATGGTCTGTGCGATCAGAGGGGCATAACACTCAGCGCCGACGCCGCCCTGTACCACGCCAAGGACAACGGAAAGAACCGAGTGACCTATCCTGGCGCAGGCGACGAGGCGGGGCATGGGCGCCCAAACGTCTATGATAGAGTGAGCATGATCAAGGATGCACTTCGCGATGACCGGTTCCTTCTGCAATTCCAGCCGATAGTATCGGCGGGCTGCGGACCAGGCATGAGATCCGCCAAACCCGAAGGAATCCGCTGGTACGAGGCGTTGGTCCGCATTGTCTGCCCGTCGAGGGGGATGGTCCTTCCCGGGGAGTTCATCCCGTGGGCCGAGAGGTTCGGCCTCATCACGCAGATCGACAGGTGGGTCGTTAATGCCGCTCTGCAGGTTCTGGCCAATAGAGACAGTATTGGCCTCTTCATCAATCTATCCGTAAGGAGCATCAGCAGCGCATCTTTCCTCACCCATGTCGAGGAGGCCGTGGCAGCCAGCGGAGTGGCGCCATGCCGGATCGGCTTCGAGATCACCGAGACAACGGCCTTGGGCGATGTGGATGAGGCACGGGAGTGGATACAGCGCCTACGCGCCCTGGGCTGCCTTTTCGCTGTTGATGATTTCGGAGCTGGCTACTCCACCATGTCGGTTCTTAGCAGCCTCCCTGTTGACATCGTGAAGATCGATGGATCAGTGATACGCGCCGTCGGCAGCGAGCCTGCCCACCGGCTCATAGTGGAGGCCATCAACTCGGTCGCGCACTCCATCGGCGCCCGCACCGTTGCTGAATGCGTAGAGGATGCGGAATCGCTGGCCGCTTTGGATCAAATGGGAGTGGACTACGTGCAAGGCTACTACATAGCTCGCCCGGCTTCGCTTGAGGCTCATGCAAACGAGCCCACAGGGACCCTCGCCACTGTGTGAACAGCGGGCAGGACAAAAAAGAAACACTCCGCCTTAGCAGAGTGTTCGAAATTGGTAGCCCCGACGGAGTTCGAATCCGTGTCTTCGCCTTGAGAGGGCGACGTCCTAGGCCACTAGACCACGGGGCCACTATATGGCTGGGGAGGAAGGATTCGAACCCTCGCAATCAGATCCAGAGTCTGACGTCCTACCACTAGACGACTCCCCAACGCTGATGCAGTTCCAAGCGTGATTATAGCAAAGGCCGAGGTGTTTGTAAACACCTCGGCCTTCGATTCGCTCTGGATTCGCCTTGTTCGCCTTCGGTCCTAACCTCTCACCGCAGCCCGCATTCTACATCTGCCCGTTGTGCACTTCGAGGCTCCAGTTCAGACCGTAGTTGTTGTCCCAGTTTTCCGCACGGTCTTTGAAACAGAAATTGAGCCTGGAGTTCTCATTTGGATCCAGCGACAGAGCAGCCTTCCACGTTCCAGGCTTCTCCTGGGTCATTGGAACATCCGCGACATTTCTCCATTCCCGAGCGCCGAAACCTGCATGCAGGTAAACCGAGTCCGCTCCCGACTGCGCCAGAAGCCCATTGTACTTCACGGTGATCCTCTCTCCGGCAGTGACAGGCATGGGAGACACTGCCACTCCTCCGGCGAGGAAGCTATTCTCCCCAGTGTTCTTGCGCGCAGTCTTCTTCGCTCCAGTAGAGCGGGTCGTCTTGCCCGACGAGCCAACCCCCGACGGGGTCAGCTCAGAGGCAAATTCGGCATCATTCTCGGCGCCGAAGCGCCTTAACCAGAACACCCGGCTAGACCCCCTTTCAGGTTCTAGTCTGCCGCCCGGCGTTCCAGCTTATGAGGAGAAGTGCATTCCTTCTGAGGCAGCTAGGGCACGCACTAGACAGAGGCAAGCCTATAGGTGCGTTTCTCCACCTCAGCCATGACCTCCCGTTCATCAATGGTTGTAAGACGCCTGTTCTCCATCACGAGAGCTCCATCGATGATCACGGTAGTCACATCAGAGCCTTCCGCTGAGTAGACGATATGGGACAACGGATCTGCCACACACGATGGAGTGAGGTGAGGAACGGCGAAATCGAACAGGACGATGTCAGCTTTCTTCCCTACCTCAATAGACCCAATGTAGTCGGAAAGCCCAATACAGGCCGCGCCTCCCCTAGTTGCCATTTCAAGACATGTAAGGGCCGGCATGGCGGTGGACTCCGCGCTCGCAACTTTATGGAGCAGCGCTGCAAGGCGCATCTCCTCAACCATGTCGAGGTTGTTGTTGCTGGCAGCCCCATCTGTGCCCAGGCCCACATCCATGTGGCGTTTGAGCATCTTGGCGATGGGAGCGGTTCCTGAGGCCAGCTTCATGTTCGATCCCGGGTTGTGCGCCACCTTCACTCCGTGCTGAGCCAGTATGTCCATGTCCCGATCAGACACTGCCACGCAGTGAGCTGCGAGAACCTGAACATCGAGGAGTCCGCTCGCCTCCACAAACTCCACCGGGCTCATGCCGTGCAGGAGCTTGATGTCACGGACTTCCCGGAACGTTTCGGAAATGTGGGTATGCACACCCACTCCGAGAGCCTCTGCGCGCGCCGCCACCGCTCCCATGAACTGCCGGGAGCAGGTATATGGAGCGTGTGGCGCTAGCATCGTAGTTATCCTTCCCCCAGCGGCGCCGTGCCATCTTTCGCAGAATCCAGCGCCTCGGGCTAAGGCATCATCGCCGCGTCCACTTGCAGATGTCATACCCTCTGAGAGGCTTGCACGCATCCCGGAGGCCTCAACAGCTCGGGCTGCTTCATCCATGTGAAAATACATGTCAGCGAACGCAGTGGTTCCGGATCTGATCATCTCGGCACAGGCCAGCATCGCCCCCCAGTACACATCGTCCCGAGTCAGCCGCGCCTCCACCGGGAATATCTTGGTTTCGAGCCATTCCTGAAGCGGCAGATCGTCGGCATATCCACGGAACAGCACCATTGCCGAGTGGGTGTGCGCGTTCACCAGGCCCGGAGTTGCCACCTGACCACGCCCGCATATCCTTGGCACTTCCGGCAGGCCTTGCGGCAGGTCACTAGATGGACCCACGAAAGTGATTATCCCCGAATCCGCCACAATGGCGCCATTCCGAATGACCCGCCTCTCCGCGTCCATGGTGATTATGGTGACGTCTTCTATCAAGAGGCTGTTCACTCATATCCCCCCAAAATCCAGCATGCCGTTCCTCAATCACGCGCTGTTCCCGATTCCCAACCCGCAAGATAGCCCCGCTGTGCCAGAGAGAGGCTGTCAATGCTGATGCCCGCGGCATCAAGGGCGAGCCTTGCCACCTTCTCATCCACTTCAGCTGGGACTGGGAGAACCCCGGGCGCCAGATCCCCGCCGCATCGGATTATGTGCCGAATGGACAGGGCCTGGATCCCAAAGCTCATGTCCATCACCTCAATCGGGTGGCCATCCCCTGCAGCAAGGTTGACCAATCGCCCTTCTGCAAGAAGATACAGCCTCCGTCCATCGTACATCCGATACTCCTGGATATTCCGGCGCACAGTGCGGGGCGGTTCTGGGCAGGCCGCTGCAAGGTCGGGCTTCGATATCTCTACATCGAAATGGCCCGCGTTCGCAAGCACAGCGCCGTCACGCATCAGAGCGAAATGTTCGCCCCTGATCACATCGCGGCAGCCGGTTGCCGTTACGAAGAAGCCTCCCTCAGCGGAGGCTCGCTCCATCGGCATCACTCGGAACCCATCCATGCGCGCCTCGCAGGCTGCGACTGGGTCGACCTCGGTCACGATGACGTTGGCGCCGAGCCCGCGCGCTCTCATTGCAAGACCCTTGCCACACCAGCCGTAACCTGCCACAACAACAGTGCTCCCAGCGATGGAAAGGTTCGTGGTGCGCATTATTCCATCCCATGCAGACTGCCCTGTGCCGTATCTGTTGTCGAACAGGTGCTTCATTTTCGCATCGTTCACCGCAATCATCGGGAACCCAAGCTTGCCCGCGGAAGCCATGGCACGCAACCGGCAGAGACCGGTGGTGGTCTCCTCACATCCTCCGGAAATCCTTGGCAGAAGGGCTCGTTTGGAGGTGTGAACCATGCTCACTAAGTCTCCCCCATCGTCCATGAGCACGTCTGCCCCATCTCCCAGAGCCATCGACAGATGCTCCAGGTATTCCTCGCCTGTGGATCCATGCCACGCGTACACATCCACGCCGGGCGTTTCCGCCAGAGCAGCCGCCACATCATCCTGAGTGGAAAGGGGGTTGCTGCCCGTCACCGCCACCGATGCCCCTCCGACCGCAAGGGCCATGGCCAGCCTCGCAGTCTTGGCCTCGAGGTGGCAGCAGACGACTATTCGCTTCCCAGCGAAAGGTTTTGCATCTACGAACTCCCTCTCGATGGCCATCATGAGCGGCATGTGGGCCCTGGCCCATTCGATCTTCAGCTTGCCTTCTGGCGCAAGGCTACTGTCGCGTATGACGGACACGCTCATCTAGACGGCCCCTTCCTTGCCCCAGTGGGCCTCCCTATACTGGTCGAGCCAGGGCATAGCAACGCCCGCCGCCGCGCAGGAGCACCCGCGAGACGCAGGCATGGCTTCGATTGCAGCGATGATCAGCGAACGCAGCTTCTCCCCATTGGCCTGCATTATCTCGACTACCTCGTGGTGAGTGAGAGCGGTCTTGGAGATGCCAGCCGCCCAGTTGGTCGCCATGGCGATGGAGCTGTAGCAGATCTGCGCCTCACGAGCAAGAACGGTCTCCGGCACGCTCGTCATCCCAACTACATCTCCACCCATCAGTTTGAACATGCGGATCTCGGCTGGGGTCTCGAAACGGGGTCCATCGGTGCATACGTAACACCCGCCATCAGCCGCCTGAATTCCAAGCTCACGTGCCTTTGCCGCTAGAATCCCGCGGATTTCCGGGCAGTATGGCTCGGTATAATCCATATGCACCAGCCCGTGTTCCCCCCCATCGAAGAACGTGTGGACCTGCAGCTTGGCGAAATCGATAAACTGATCGAGAAACACGAACGAACCAGGCTGGATCCTGGGGTTCAGGGTCCCCACTGCTGATGTGGCAATCACCCTCTGCACGCCAAGCATCTTCAGAGCAGCTATGTTCGCCCTGTGATTGATCATGTGCGGAGGCACCGTATGGCCAGCTCCGTGCCTAGTAAGGAAGGCCACCTCCTCGCTCCTGAGCTCACCTATCCTAACACTGGCGGCGCCATATGGGGTATCGACTGTCCTCTCCCGGATGTTCGAGAGCATGCTTGGGTCGTAGACTCCCGTGCCGCCGATAATGCCTACTCTCATTGCTGTCACTCCAGCCTTTCGCTCTTCTACTTCATATCGGCGAGGGCCCGCTCGATTCTTCCCAGGCCTTCTTCTATCTTCTCCATCGAAGTTGCATACGAAAGCCTTACGTAGTCGTCGGAGCCGAAACCAGCCCCTGCCACGACTGCCACGTGCGCCTGTTCGAGAAGGGCGTCAGCGAAGCTGACCGAACCGGTGACCTTCACTCCGCCGAGAGACTTGCCGAAGCAACTCGACACCTTCGGGAAGCAGTAAAACGCACCGGCGGGTTTCACGCACTCAATACCAGGCATGGCGGCCAGCCTCTTGTGCATGTAGACGCCTCGAGCGCGGAACTCCCGAACCATGCGGCAACAAGGCTCATCCGATCCGGCCAGGGCGGCCAGAGCAGCCTTCTGAGAGATCGAGCAAGGATTAGAGGTGCTGTGGGCCTGTATGTTGCTCATAGCGGCAATGACTTCTCGCTCTGCCGCGGCGTAACCGATCCTCCAGCCAGTCATGGCGTAGGTTTTCGAAACGCCGTTCACCACGACTGTCCTCGTCTTGATCTCATCGCTCAGAGATGCTATGGACACGAACTCCATACCCTCAGCAAGCAGACTTTCGTAGATATCGTCGGAGATCACAGCCAAATCGTGGGCAATGGCTATGTCGGCGATCTTCGCAAGGTCTTCCCTGGAGTAGATGACGCCGGTCGGGTTGGATGGAGAGTTGATGACCATCGCGCGAGTATTCGGAGTTATCGCGCCTTCGAGCGCTTCGGGAGTAAGCCTAAAGGCTGTAGCTGCGGTGTCGATAATCACCGGCACTGCTCCGGCCATTCTGACCTGATCGGGGTAGCTTACCCAATATGGCGCAGGGACAATGACCTCATCCCCTGGGCCCACCAATGCCTGGAACGCGTTGTACAGGCTGTGCTTGGCGCCACAGGACACGATGATCTGGGATGGTTCATAGTGAAGCCCGTTGTCCCTCTCGAACTTGGCGACTATGGCGCGCTTCAGCTCAGGTATGCCAGCAGTAGGAGTATACCTTGTGAAACCCTGGTTGATCGCCTCAATCCCGGCAGCCCGGATATGCTCCGGAGTGTCGAAATCGGGCTCGCCCGCGCCGAACCCCACAATTTCGATCCCACGTTTGCGCATCTCGGCCGCTTTCGCCTCAACTGCGAAGGTTGGCGATGGCTTGATCGCCTTTGCTCTGTCGGAAAGCCTCATTCTTAAACCCCCTGATACGATAATGATAGCGCTCTACACGCGGCGCTTTCAGCCCGCATACGGCCTGAGCCTACTCAGCGGGGCCGGCCTCTACGTGGCAGTTCAGGGCAATCCCTGGGTTCGGATGATCCGAATCCAGTCCAAACCTAGAGCCATCAGCCTGAAGCGCGTCGAAGAAATTGCCGGATATCACGGCTTTCACCGCCCCAGCGAACCGGCCATCTCGAATTAGGATGGAATCCGGCGCCGCAAGCGAGAAGTTGCCCGTGGCCGGGTCCTGAGTGTGCATGCCAAGCACCGTGGATACAAGCAGCGAATCGCACGCTCCGTGCATCATGTCTTGCCAGGCCTCCATCTGCCTGGTGCAGAGCAGCATGCCAGCGTGACCCGCTGATAGCCCTGCCGCCGGAACAGGAGTCGGCGCCATTCCGCATCTTCTCGAGTACTTCGCGTCGAGGATCGGCGTCACAAGCCGTCCGCCCTCCGCCAGGGCCGCTCTTCCCGATGGTATGCCCTCTGGGGTGCATGGGGATGACCCCGAACCAAATGGAATCACGGTATCGACCAGTAGGTCCAGGTCATGCCTGAAGGCCATGTCCCCCGACCGGAACTGGTCGAGGCTGTATCTGGATCTTCTCTCCGCCACGGCCTCGCCGTTCATGTTCGACGCCAGATAGTGCCCGATGAAGCTATCAGCGACCTCAGGCGCCAGCAAGACCGTCATATCTCGCGATGGCAGAGAGCCGACTGTTTTCGACGCCATTGCCCGCTCCGCTGTGCCTGATACAGACCTCTCCAGAGCCTGCCACGATTCCAGGCTCCTTCCCAGCCTGGAATCGCCGAATGTTTTGTCAAGATCCCACTCGCACCAGGCCATCGTCTCGGGATACTTCACCCATAGCCCTCTGGAGGTGGCCACTATGGTCTCTGAGGCAGAGCACCCTGCCTGAGCATCGATTACCTCTGCCCCACCTTCACGCGCTGCTGAGGC
Source organism: Clostridia bacterium (assembly GCA_034926675.1). Taxonomy (NCBI): domain Bacteria; kingdom Bacillati; phylum Bacillota; class Clostridia; species Clostridia bacterium. Next base: position 23,303 of record JAYFQW010000031.1, read on the forward strand.
GATCTCGGCCAGGGTTTCGAACACACTCGTGCTGCTTCCGGAGGCGACCTCCCCAATTCGGGGATCTACAAGTTCTACGCTTGTAGGAGGAGCAAGCTCAGCAATGTACGCCGCATCATCATCTCGGTAGGCAAGAGATCTCCACATCTCCATGTTCTGTGGCAGCCTGTGTATGGTGCGGGAATCAATCTTGCCCCTACTGCAGGAACCGTCCTGCCAGATGATGAAGACCCCACCGGATATCTCCGATTGCGATCTAGGGGGCGAATACGCTCCACCAAGCCTATTGTCGTCGATTCCAACCCTCACTGAATGAGCGGATCTTATCGTGAACCTCCAGCCCTTGGCCCCGGAGAGCGCCCGCGCGAGCGACTCGCCAATCTCTATCACGACCGACATTCATACTCCTCCGATCGTAATCTCCTCGTTCTGCTCGATAACGAGGAACATGTTCCCGCCTCCGCTCGAGGGCGCCCCCTGCCCGGCCTTGCCGCAGGTTCCCATGGCATCTATCATCGGACGGCCTATTCCGGCCATTATCGCTCCAAGAGCCGATAGGACCTTCCCGCTGAAAATTGCAGGCTGGCATAGATGAATGGCATTCGGGGTCAGTTGGCATATGGCGGAGCAGTTGAACACGAAATCACCCTTGGCAGGGTTCACCTGCCCTCCCTTGTACCCCGACAGATACAGCACAGGCTCATCATCGCGCAGCAGCCCGGCGCGCCCCAACGTGTCACGGACATCTTCCGGGGTCACGTCCTCGAAAGCCTTTTCCAGGGAGAGTGGATGATCAACAGTGAGGCGGATGTTCGACATCCTCGGCAACGGTATGTTCCGGAAACTCTCGGCTCTCCCCGCGCCCGTAATGGGCGAACCCGCTCGCGCCGCGGAGAACACATCAGCCAGAGCCCTGCCCAACACTCCGTTTCTCACTATATCGACCGTCTCGCGGATCACCCCATTCGCAGAGATGGGCTGGTAGGCGTAGTCTCCCTCCACGGGTCCATCAACTATGGAGACGAAATCCGGCGCCACCACACGCCCTGCCTGGAACCTCCCATCTCGGCCGAGGATGGACGAGTCCATGCAGTCCGACTCCGCAGCATGGCCGAACGCCTCATGGGCCAGGCCCTTTGCAAGAGCGTAATCTATAACGATCCGATAGGATCCGGCACGGACCCTTGGTGCGCCAAGGAGTGCGATTGCCGTGTTTGCCGCCTTCCTGGTGCGTTTCTCAAGCGCATTCCAGCCCTTCTCCGAGGCGATGATGGAAGCATCCTCTCCCGACACCGAGGCGTTCACACTCGCTGCATGTCCATCGCTCCTGGCGGTGATCATGTTCATCAGAGCCGCTCTGGGCATTGAGAACATCACGTCAGTCCCGTCGCTCCTGACTATCCTCCACTCCTCGTCCACTATCCGGTAGTTAGTGCGCACCGCGAGCCTCGGGTCGACCTCGGCGCCGGTTCGGCACGCACTCAGCGCGAGTTGTTCCTCACGTGCAGGGGACAATGCATCGAAGCCCATTTCTGTTTCACGCGGAAGCTCGCGGATCAGCGGACGAATCTTGTAAATCTCTCTGGATGGTTCCGCCCCGAAGCCAGCGGAGGCGCGTGCAAGGATTGTGGCCGATTCCACCAGCCTTTCGGCCGACTCAGGGGTTATCATGTCAGACGAGGCAAATCCGGAGAAGCCCTCCGGATTGAACACCTGCACACCAAGGCCGGACGACATCTGGACACTCACTAGGTCGGTGTGGCCATTCACAACGCCCACAACCCGCTCTCGATTGTCCTGCGCGCGAAGGATAGCGTAGACCCCAAGAGCTCTGGCGCGCCCCATTGCCCTGTTGCACGCCTCTGTGAACGCGAAAACCCTCAAGCTCACTCCGTGCGCCCCCCAATCGTGTCAATCTCGGCGAGGGCCTTCTCCCATGCCTCATATAGCACCTCAAGCTTCCCCTGAATGCGCCTTTGCTCGAGCACTGCCTCGCGCGCACGCTCGCCGCCGTCAGCATACAGTTCGCCCGATGCCAAGGACGCCTCCACCTCCGCGAGGCATGCCTCCGTATCCTCAATCTCCTGCTCGATCCTGGCGGCCTCAGCCTCAGCCGGGTTCATCACAGGTCCGCGCGACCGTTTGCTCCGCCGCTCCGTTCCAGCTGCTAACGACCTTCGATCTCCTCTCCTGGGCTGCCCCGGACCATGAGCGCCACTCCCCGAGGTCCCCCCGGCCTCAGCTGATTCGGCAGCACGAGCGGCGGAAGCACCGGCGGCGCCAACGGCGCCAGCAGCGCCAGCAGCGGCCTCGGAAGACTTCCTCTCCCTGTAGAAACTGTAGTTCCCCTGGTACAAACGAGCGCGGCCATCTGCGATCTCGAGGATTGCCGTGGCGACCTGATCGAGGAAGTACCTGTCATGGCTTGCACAGATGACCGTTCCATCGTACTCCGCCAGGGCCTGCTCCAATCCATGGCGGGACGGGATGTCTAGGTGGTTCGTGGGCTCATCGAGCAGCATCAGGTTCGGAGCGGACAGTATGAGCTTAGCGAGGATCAGCCGGTTGCGCTCCCCACCTGAGAGCACCCTGATCTGCTTGAACACGTCTTCACCTCTGAAGAGGAAACGCGCCAGGTAGCTTCTGGCCTCGCCTAGGGTCCAATCCCGCATCCTGTGCAGTTCCTGCAGCACCGTGGAGTTGTCATCGAGACCTCCGAGATCCTGCCAGAACACGCCCGGCACGACGTTCTCGCCTAAAGCCACGGAGCCTGTGTCCGGGTCAAGGTCACCCGCTATGATCCTCAGGAAAGTGGTTTTGCCTGACCCATTCGGCCCAACCACGCCCAGCCTCTCGCCGCGCTCAATCGCCAGCTCAACATCTGAGAACAGCTTCCTCTGGCCGAAGCTCTTAGAGAGCCTGGCAGCGACCACTGCAAGCCTTCCCGATCGCACTGCCTTTCCGAACGCCGCCTTCATGGACGGGCCATCGGTAGGTTTCTGGATTCGCTGAATCCTGGCGAGCATTTTCTCACGGCTCTGCGCCATGGTCGCGCGGTTTCCAGCCTTGTAGCGGCGAATGTAATCTTCCAGTTTCTGTATCTGCTCCTGCTGACGGGAGTACTCCTCAGCCTGCTGCTCCCGAGCCAGGGCTTTCGCGTTCATGAAGAAGGTGTAGTTCCCGGGGTAGTCGACTATCCTGAGGCCGTCGAGATCCCAGGTCCTCTCTATGGCAGCATCAAGGAAGTAACGGTCGTGGGACACAACTATGAAAGCGCCGCGAAATGATTTCAGATACGCCTCAAGCCACTCGCAGGCATCCATGTCCAGATGGTTGGTGGGTTCATCAAGGAGCAGAAGATCCGGATCCGACACCAGCATTCGGGCCAGGGCCACGCGCACCTTCTGCCCCCCGCTCAGGGTATCGATGACACGACTTAGGTCCTCTTCTCGGAAGCCCAGCCCGAACAGGGTAGTCTTTATCCTCACATCGTGATCGTACCCGCCCAGCCTCTCGTGCTCAGCCGAAATCTCAGAGTACCTTCGCATCACGTCGGCAAGGGCGGATTCGGACGCCATGACCGTCGGATCGCCCATTCTCTGCTCCAGCTCGCGCATCTCCCGAGCGGCGCTTGCCGCGCCCCCGAAAGCGAGCAGCATCTCCTGATACAGGGTATTGCCCGAGGTGTACTCCTTGCCCTGCGGGAGATAGCCGATGGCTCGATTCGAAGCCAGGGACACCAAGCCCGAGTCGCAATCATCGAGCCCTGCAATGATGCGAAGGAGGGTGGTCTTGCCGGAACCATTCGGTCCGACGAACCCGATCCTATCCCGATTTGCCACAGAGAGGGTGACTCCATCCAGTATCAACTCGGCGCCATATGATTTTGTGACCGAGGTTATCTCAAGCAGCGACACCTACACCATCCTCTTGTGTTCCATGTGGCAGGCGAAAGCAGAGTGGTTATGAATCGATTCGTGGCTCTCGCACTCCGCATCGAACCACCTTACGCGCGATTCCGACCTGAGAGCTATCACCACATCGCGTAGGATATCCTCGACGAACTTGGGGTTGCTGTATGCGGCCTCAGTAACGTATTTCTCGTCCTCTCGCTTCAGAAGCGGGAATATCTCGCAACTGCCCTGGGATTCCAGTAGAGCGATCAGATCCTCAAGCCACAGAAACCCGGCAGAGCTGAACCGCACCCGCGCACGGATCATCGTTCTTTGGTTGTGCGCTCCGAACTCCGATATCTCCTTGCTGCACGGGCAGCACGATGTGACTGGAACTTCCACACCCATTACAAAGGTGTGCCGCCGACCGTCGAGACTCGCACTGAACTCGCAGTTGTAATCGAGAACACTCTCTTTGCCGCTCACTGGAGCGCACTTCGTAACGAAATACTTGAACCTTATGGAAATGTCTGCACGCCTCGCCGATAGCGCATCGCAGGTGTCTTTCAGTATCGCAACAATCTCCTGGTTAGAGATTGGCTTCTTGCTCCACGGAAGGAGGACCTCCATGAACCTGCTCATGTGGGTCCCTTTGAACTGCATTGGGAGCTCAACCGATAGTGCGATATTCCCTAGCACCGACTGCCACGCGCCTTCCTTGGTGGCTATCTGCAGCGGCAAGTGCACATTCTTCACTCCGACCTTTTGGATGTCTATTCCCCGGTCGTCTGGGCGGTTCTGCACGTCCTGCACGCCCACGCCCCCTTTCCGTGCTGTTCGTCTTTCTACGGATGCAGGCTCTATCCCTGCATACAACTTGAAAGGACTTGCCCCAATTCCCGTCGAAAGACCGAGGGTAAGCCCCGGCGGCGCCGAGGCAAAGAACAGCCGCCAGCCTTCACCAGTTAGCATTCCGAACGCGGCGGCACACATGGGGGGGTGGAGACCGTCATGAAGGCTATGCTCCTGGGAGCAGGCGAAGGAACTCGCCTCAGGCCGATAACGGCCACCAGGCCGAAACCGATGATCCCGGTCGTGAACCGTCCTATCATGGAGCACATACTCCTTCTTCTCAAGGCGCACGGGGTCAGGGAAGTCTACTCCAACCTCTACTACCTAGCTGATCAGATCGAATCATACTTCGGCGATGGATCGTCCCTGGGAATGACGGTGAAGTTCAAGGTGGAGGAACGGCTGCCTGGCACAGCGGGCGGCGTCAAGAACCTTGAAGACCACTTCGACGAGACTTTCATAGTCATCTCAGGGGATCTCCTCACCGATTTCGACCTCACCCGGGCCCTTGAGTTCCACAGAAATCGGGGCGCAATCGCTACGATACTGCTAACCCGCATCGACAATCCACTGGAATACGGTGTCGTGATCACCGACAGAGCCGGCCGAGTACAACGTTTCCTTGAGAAGCCCGACTGGTCGGAGGTGTTCTCCGATACCATCAACACGGGCATCTACATCCTGGAACCAGAGGTCCTGGAGTACATCCCCGCCGGGCAGGATTTCGACTTCTCCCGCGACCTTTTTCCTCTCCTTCTCAAGGAGAACAAGCCCCTGTTTGGCTGCGTAGCGGATGGCTACTGGTGCGATGTCGGCAACATCGACACGTATCTCAAAGCACAGGTCGACGCGATCTCCGGCAAGGTCAAGGTCAGCATCCCTGGCGAGCAGATCGCCCCCGGCATATGGGCCGGCAAGTCCGCCAAGATAAGCTCCAGGGCGGATCTGAAAGGCCCGATGGTGTTGGGAGAGAACTGCGAGGTAGCGCCAGGCGCAAGGCTTCGGGAGTACTGTGTGGTGGGCGACAATGTCATCGTCGCGCCGAACTCCTTTCTCGTTCGGTCCACCGTGTTCGGCAACTCATACATAGGCGAAGGCTCAGTAGTATCCGGCTCCATAATATGCAAGAACGTGGTGCTCAAGGATAGCGTCCGCGTCGGCGAAGGCGCGGTAGTGTCAGACGACTGCATCCTGAACACTGCGGTTACCGTAAAGCCCGGAGTGCGAGTCTGGCCTGGCAAGGTCATTGATGAAAGCGTAGTGCTGTCATCGAGCGTTGTTTGGGGGCAGCGACTCCGGCGCGAGCTCTTCCACGGGGGAGGCATATCCGGATTGGTGAACTTCGAGTTCACCCCGGAGTTCGCCGTCAGGTTGGGCAGCGCCATAGGCGGAACCCTCAGAAAAGGCGCGAGCGTGGTCGTGAGCCGCGATCCGAGCCGAACCGCGCGGATGATGAAGCGAGCGCTTGTGGCGGGGCTTTCCAGCTCGGGAGTGTCAGTCTGCGACCTGCAGGGCGTCCCACTTCCGATTCTCACCCACATGGCAAAGCGCACCGAACACAGCTGCGCCATACACACCCAGCTTTCCGAATCGAACTACGAGGCCGTGGATATCAAGGTTTTCGACAAGGACGGGCTCGCCATCTCCCGCGACGAGGAGCGCAAGATCGAGACCCTTCTCTCCCGGGAAGACCCGCGGCGAACAAGCGCACGCGAAGTCGGAGGCATAAGCTACTTCGAGCGATCGGTCTCCCTGTACACAGAGGACTGCCTATCAAGAATCGATGTTGAAGCTGCGAAGTCCAATAGGATGAAGCTCGTTGTGGACTGCGGGTTCGGCCTCGGAGGCAGCCTGCTCCCGTCGATGCTCGTCAAAATGGGCGCCGACGTTACAGCGATCAACGCCATCGAGCATGAGACTAAGATGCCCAAGACGGCTCAGCAGTTCAAGGAGGCCCTAGATGAGCTGGCGCTGATCGTGAAGACGATCCGAGCCGACATGGGGATTCTCATCGACCCGCAGGGCGCCAAGATGTGGGCAATTGACGATTCCGGACGGGTTCTCACTGACCTTGAACTCGCCTACCTGTTCTCGCTCCTCCGGGTAAGAGCGAGCACCGGCGGGTCCAGCGGAGTGACAATGCCCAGCTACACCCCTTCTGTTTTCATTCGAACTCTAACTGCAAACGGCGCCACAGTATACCGGGCGAAATCGCACACGAGGAGCCTCGCGGATCTGGCCAGAACCAGCGCTTCCAGCGTCGCCTCGGACCTTGCCGGAGGTTTCGTCCTGCCCGAGATCCACAACTCCTTCGATGCCATATTCGGCGCAGCCAAATTCGTTGAGCTAGTGGCCTCTGACGCCGCACCCCTCTCCCAGCTGGCCCAGCTCGTTCCCGAGCACCACTTCGTGCGGGACGCAATCCCCTGCCCATGGGAGTTCAAGGGGCAGGTAATGCGCGAGCTCCTAGGGCGGCTTGACGATGCATCGGTCGACACCTTCGACGGCTACAGGAAAGGCTCCCCGGATGCCTGGTACATGGTGCTTCCAGATCCCTCCCGCCCCTCGTTCACCATCTACGCAGAGGGAAGCACCAGAGCAGAGGCTCTGGAGATGCTGCAACTGGCGGCGAAGGAGGTCGACGTGAAGGCACAAAACTGACTCAGCTGGAAGCACCGCTAGTCACGTCACGCCCACCTCTCTCATAGAATTGCTTGGAGGCCTTATGTGAGGGAGGTGGGCCATTTGGCCGACTTGAACGGACTGTGCCTCTGCGTGATGGGCGGTGACCGCCGCGAGGTGGAACTTGTGCGAGTGCTCGCAGAATCCGGCGCGAATGTGCGCTCCTACGGCGTGCCCCAGGCGGGCCTGAACGGTCCCCTTCGCGCCTGCTCGCTCGCAGCGAACGCGGAGGAGGCCTGCGCAGGGGCGGACGCGATAATTCTTCCACTTTCGGGAACTGACGCCTCTGGGTGTGTTCGGATAAGCGCGTCACCAGTGTGCATCACGCGCGAACTGCTATCGGTGCTGAGGCCCGGGGCTGCCCTGTTCTCTGGAACCATCGTGGCTTGGGTCCGCGATGCGTGCGCCGCGGCGGGCGTGCGTATGGTGGAGACGGGCAATGATGATGAACTCGCCATTCTCAACTCCATTCCCTCTGCCGAAGGCGCAATCCAGATGGCCATGCAGGCCACACCCTTCACAATACACGGGAGCAACTGTTTGGTGCTTGGGCTCGGCCGCACTGGCGCCACCCTCGCGAGGATGCTCCGCGGGATTGGCGCCAATGTGTGGGCCGCTGCCCGGAAGCCCAAGGACCGCGCCCGCGCCACTGAGATGTGTTTGGCGCCTGTGAGCTTCTCTGACCTTCCCGCGTGTCTGCCCCAGATGGACATCGTCTTCAACACCGTTCCTGCCGTAGTACTCAATCGTGAGCTCATCTACGTCATGAGACGAACAGCAGTCATCATCGATCTCGCCTCTGCGCCCGGGGGGACTGACTTCGCGTCAGCTGCAGAACGTGGCATCCATGCAGAGCTGGCGCCCGGATTGCCAGGCAAGGCGGCGCCCCTCACGGCGGGCCGGATTCTGTCGCGCGTGATTCCAGAGATCGTCGAAGCCAACCTGCGGAGGAGCTGAGGAGGAGCTGAGGAAAGGCAGTAGGAGGCGATAGATGAATGGCCAGAACCGTGGCGGTGGTAGGCGGCGGATGGGCGGGATGCGCCGCAGCCGTCGCGGCGGCGCAGGCGGGCGCGGAAGTCATCCTGATCGAGAGGACCAACCTCCTGTTAGGAACGGGCCTTGTAGGAGGCATAATGAACAACAACGGGAGGTTCACAGCCGCCAGGGAGCTATCCGCGATGGGCGGAGGCTACCTCTTTGATGTGATCGATCAGGTCACGATCCACAGGCGGGTGGACTTCCCTGGCCACAACCACGCCAGCCTCTACGATGTGACCCGCGTCGAATCCGAGGTTAGGACTGCTCTGTCCGATCTCAATATCCACATCATGCTCGAGTCGCGAGCTGTTGATGTGGCCATGGATGGGCCTAAGATCAAGTGCATCGTGCTGGCGGATGGCGACCGAGTCCCGGCCGATGCGTTCGTGGAGGCCACTGGAACCGCCGGCCCTCAGGGAAACTGCGTTCGAGTAAGCGGCGGGTGCGTGATGTGCATACTCCGCTGCCCCACTTTCGGGCCCAGAGTGAGCGTAGCCAGCAAGGCCGGGGTGTCCGAGGTATCAGGAAGCCTGTTTGAGGCTGTGAGCGGCTCTTGCAAACTGCAGAAGAAATCGCTCTCGGCGTGGCTAGTTCGGCAGCTCGAAGAACGCGGAGTGCTCGTAATACCCGTCCCTCGGTACGTAATACGGACAGACAAGACCACACGCAAGGCGTGTCAGCAGTATGCGCTTCCCGAATACTACGAGAATATCATCCTCCTGGATACCGGGCACGCGAAGCTCATGGCGCCGTTCTTCCCACTCGAGCAGCTCCGACTGATCCCAGGGTTCGAATCCGCCCTTTTCGACGATCCCTACGCAGGCGGACGAGGAAACTCCGTGCGATACACGGTGATCACCCCTCACGACTGCGCCCTCAAGGCAACAGGGGTGGATAACCTGTTCTGCGCAGGTGAGAAAGTGGGCCTCCTGGTGGGACACACGGAGGCGATATGCACCGGAACCCTCGCCGGGCACAACGCTGTGCGACGTGCTGCAGGGCGTGAGCTTTTGGCGCTTCCCACATCCCTCGCATGCGGCGACATAATCGCCTTCATAGATGAATCGTTGAAGACGCCAGCCGGGTTCGGCGATAAGTACACATTCGCCGGAGGGGTCTACTTCAACCGTATGTACGAAAACGGCCTATACACCACGGATCTCCGCCGAATCAGCGACAGGGTGCGCGCTGCAGGAATGGAGGGCGTGTTCCAGCAGAAGATCACATAGGGCGCGGCGCCAAGATATTCGACACCCACGAGGCCGCAGTCGCCAGCTCCAGGGACGAGTAGGTGAGCTGCGAATCTGTCTGCATTCAGCTCGTCAGGCTGCCTATCGGAGAACTGCACGGCCGTGCACACTCGGCCAGTCATTCCCTCACTGAATCTCAAGTGGTGCAGCTCATGTGCAGCTGTGAAGAACTGATGTCCTAGCGTCCTACCGCTGTTCAGCACTATGAGAACGGAGTCGCCCTTACGTGCGAACAGCCCCGATGCCCTGGAACCCATATTCAGCACCCTCGGGCCTTGAATCGCTTGGTTTTCAGAGGAAACGGTTTTCTTGCGGAATTGTGATGTAGACCGCCGGCGATACTCCCAGAGCCCGGAACATCTTATCCGGGAACAGTTTTGATTCAGAAAGCAGCCGACTGCCATCAGGAAGCTGAACAACGATGACAGCATCAAACGAATCCAATATCATCCGTGCTGTAGGCCGTTTTGTTGTCCTCTTGCCCGGGATTGGCAACTCCTCGTTAGTAGC
>JAYFQW010000032.1 GCA_034926675.1 Clostridia bacterium
ATCCTGGATAGGGGCTTGTCCTCCCTGAGAAGCGCAATTACGACTTCAGCCTTGAACGATGGTGTATAGCTCTTCCTCATGGCCACAGTCTATCTTATTTCTCCTCGCTGCAGTGTCCAAATTCCCGGGTCCACTATAGATTGGGAAGTCTGAGAAGTTTGGTAAAGCGGGTAAGCAAGAATCCCGATGCGAGAATGATAGATAGCGCAATGAGGATGACGGTTTCATCACAGAGATTGTCTAGCAGGCTGTTCACAGCTCTCAGGCTCCTTTGCAGTTACAGATAAGCAATGTTCTCGAATGCGGCAAGAAACAGATATGTGATTGACCAGTTCGACTGAAAGCGCAAACTATATGCAGCGAATGCCAATTCGAGATAGCTTCGCTTGTCTTGGAAGCGCAGAGCGTCAAACTTGCAGATGCAGAAGATGAAGCAAAACACATGCAATACGGTCTTGACCCAGCGCACATTAACCGTTGAGCGAAGCATGTCTGCCGCAACCATCAATACCATTCCGATAAACATTGAAGCTACATTGGCGCAGAGCTTGCCCAATCTACCAAATCGAAGAGAAGCACACTGGATAATCTGAGAATAGGATGATGCTTGTCCTCTGTTCGGAAGATCCGACTCCTGATGGGGCAAGGAAAAATGCTGGGCAAAATAGGCTTTGCCACAACGAAGGGGCTTCAGGGTGTTGTATATGAGAATCTGTAGCAAGAACTCCATGATTCCGCTCATTTGATCAGGCCCCCCAAGTTGCTCACTGCCTTGATCTGTGCTACCATAATACGACACGGCGCATATAGAGTAAAATTATGAACGATTACACATTGATAAATATCCTGAATAGGAGGCGCAACTGTGCTGGATGTCAAGCTGGAGACTTTGCTGACGGTTCATGAAATGGGCAGTTTCACCCGTGCTGCTGAACGGCTTTCCCTGACACAGCCTGCGGTCAGCCATCACATCAGTCAGATAGAACAAGACCTGGGTATCAAGGTTTTTCATCGCAAGAAGCGTGGATTGAAGCTCACACCTGAAGGGGAAATCGTCATAAAGTATGCGAAGCGAATCAAAGCGCTCTATCAAAACATGCAGCGGAGCATACTCGACGAAATGCACCACTTGACGAGAATCACTGTCGGGATTACGCATACGGCTGAAAGCAATGTGATGGCCGAAGTCTTGGCAAAATACTGCAACTCAAACGACGGCGTGAGCATTACCATAATCACAGAATCCATAAAAAATCTCCATAATATGCTGATGAATTATGAATTGGATTTGGCAATCGTCGAAGGGAGAGTGAGCGATCCCAACATCAATTCTGTTCTACTGGACACGGATTACCTTGTTTGCGTTGTCTCAAACAATAATACGCTTGCAAGAAGGAGCATGGTGACCATAGATGACATAAAGAAGGAGACAATGATACTGCGTCTGCCGAGCTCTGGCACCAGGGATTTATTCGTTGCACATCTCGAAAGCATCAACATGTCAATCGAAGAGTTCAATGTCATCCTGGAAGTTGACAATATCGCTACCATAAAGGACTTGATTCGAAGGGATTTGGGCATTTCCATTCTGGCGAGGAGCGCCTGTCTGGATGAACTCAGAAAGGGAAAGATCACTGTTCTGCCCATTGAGAACTTGAGTATGATCAGGGAAACCAATATCTTGTATCACAAAGATTTCGGCCATGCCGAGGTGCTAGAGGGAATGACAAAAATATACAACGATACGGTTAAGCTATATAGATAAATGAATGAAGCATCAGGTTGGTTTCTGTAGCTGTGCAGATTCGCGCGACCACGTGCAACAGAGCGGCGCCGGGCTGAAGCGCGGCTGCTCTGTTCGCAGGAGGAAACAGCCATGCGGAGAAGTATCCGTTATCAGGCATGAAGGCCTTGTTGGAAGGGAGTTGACTATGGTGCATGTAAGAACGCGTCCCAAAGCTGTGGCCTTAGCTCATTTTCCGGAGTAGAAAAGGCTGAAGTTGCGAACTATGGTCAGAACCTTTTGAGAAGGTACTGGCAACACTCATGTCGAACATAGCCCCGATACAGATGCGATGGGTTGGTCGGCATGGCGCTCAAGAACCCCAAGAAGCAACACCCTGAAACCCTCAACCCGTACCTATCGGGTGTCTTTTCGAGGTACGAGTCAAGGATCATCGGGAACCTCTTTCTCCTGAAACCGCTCATGGCTCTGCTTGGCCTCGAGGACATCGTGGACAGCGTCTGTCCCCTTGCGTCGAACAGGGCCAGGGCATCGGTAGGCGAGGTGTGCAAGATCCTCGTCCTGAACAGGCTCAACTCTCCCAGGCCGCTGTACAAGGTCGAGGACTGGGCAGATCATGTATCCACCGTTGACCTCTTCGGCATACCTTCCGCCCTGCTAAACGAGGACAAACTCGGGCGCTGCCTGGAACTCCTAGCTACGTACTCTGGCGACATAGAGGCGTTGCTCTGTCTCAAACTCATACGCGACTTCGGGGTCTCCCCAGAGCTTGTGATATGGGATAGCACCTCGTTCTACTTCGAAGGGGCATACGAGAACTCCGAGTTCGTGACGTTCGGACATGCCTTGGAAGGAAAGACCGACGCTAAGCGCGTTCGCATCGGCATGTGTATGGACGCCGGCACCGGCATACCTCTCACCAGCAGCCGAGAGCGGGGCAGAAGAGACGATGCGGACCTTGTCGTCGACAACCTAGAGTCTTTAAAGGCCACACTCAGCCAGTCGGGCCGCGTCGACCATGTTGTAGTAGCGGATAGAGCGCTTGCAGGCGTAGATAACGTGTTCCTGCTGGACTCAAGGAACACGAAGTTTGTGGCTCCAGCCGACGATGACGCCTGCTACGTTCAACTAATCCCAAACACGGGCGACGACGAGTTCCAGGAAGCGGACTACAAATCCAAGGGCGGCGAGCCCTTCTTCATCGCTGAACGAGGTATCTGCCTCCATCGAGAACTTGAAGCCGAAGAACGGAAGTACGAATCCAGGTGGTTTCGGGCAATCGTCGTCAAGAGCCCAAGCAAACTCAAGGTCGACGAGATGAAACGATCCAAAGAGACGGAGACAATCGACGCCTGGCTGCGTGATGTTCGCGACAGCAAGATAAGCAAGTATCACTACAAGAAACTCGACTACGTCGAAAAGCGGATAGACGCTTTCTTTAGCGGTCCTCTGCGCAAGCACCGGAAGATTTACGACCCCAAGGCGGCAAGCGACGACGCCCGTCTCGACTTCACTTGGTCCGTCGACGAATAGGCCCTGCGAAGACTCATGGCGCTCAACGGCAAGTACATGGTGGTCTCAAACCAAATGGATCCTGCCGTCAGCGCCGCCGACATATTCCGCACTTCCAGGAAACGAAGCCGCATCGAAACACGCATGCGGCGCCTCAAGAGCCAGCTCAAAGTCAGACCCGTGCTTCTCGAATCGGATATGCGGATAAAGGGGCTTGCATTTGTCACCAATCTCGCTCTTGTCGTCTATTGCCTTCTCGAACGCACGCTAAAAGAGGCGGGCATAGATGAATCCGTTCGTGAGCTGTTCCTCGATTTCGACCAGATCGCCCTGACCAAGTCCAAGCTGCCCAACGGCGCCGAAGTGAGCCACGTCGAAAACGCCCTGCCTCTTCACTACCGTATCCTAGACAAACTCGGACTGCTGATCGGAGAATACCGCCGCCCTCAGCCCGACTTCCGCACTCACGTGACAAACGCCCAGCTCAACGGGGGCGAAGAGCGAAAACTAGTCACTATGTACTGGACCATGTTTTGATTGGCGTCATGATGGCGTGCGGAAGGCCCAGGGCATCGTAGATTCTGATGTGCTCGGG
>JAYFQW010000033.1 GCA_034926675.1 Clostridia bacterium
GTAATACTCAGTTGCTTCAACGAACGGCCCGGTCGCCGTGTATGTCGGCCCCGCCGCGAATGAAGGACCCTCCAGCTCGAAGCCAGTATTTGTGGTTCCGATCTGGATTTGGTATGGCTGAGTCGCGTGCAGCCCCACTCCGGCGTCGGTCGAGGCATCCCAGTTGACCGTCGGGGTGGTGTCGTTCATCCTCCACTTGAGGACCGAATCCGCAGAACCCGTCGCGCCGACTAGGTTCGCAGTTACGGTAGGCCCTGTCCTGTCCACTACGAACTCAAGACATACCTCTGCGCCGTAGTTGAACGCGTTGTCCTGGGCCCTGATGTGGAAGTAGTGGGTTCCCTCGGATAGGTCACCCCCTGAATACGTCCAGTTGGGGTTGAGGTCCGAGGTATTAGCAAGCGAACCAATCGGCACCTCAGCGGCGCTGCCGTTAATCAAGACCCAGTAGGTCTTGATGCCCGCCCTGTCATCCTCCGCAGCGGTCCAGGTGAACACCGTACCGGTGGTGCCTCTTGTGTACTGGATTCCTCCCGCCGTTACGGAGCCCGTAATCTGGATGTTGCTGAGGTTGGGCTTCGGGGGGGTCCCCGGGGCCACCTTGTCAATCTCGGCGGCGCCATTGCCGCCTCCATTCTCGATCACCGGATCGCAGCTTCCGTTGGAGTTCGTAACGACGATCCTTACATCGTACTGCTCCCCGTCGACTGCAGTTGCTGGCGTCTTTACGTTGACGGTTGCACTGCTACCGCCAGCAGCATCGGCTATGGGCAGATTCCCCGAGTCCGCGACCTCGGTAGCCGTGCCGTGTTGGAGCAGCCACGCTCGTACGGTCGTGGAGCCACCGCTGTCTGGATCCGACGTGTAGTCAAAGTGCACCGTAACGTTCGCATCGGAGTTGAAGTAGTTGGGGTATGTACTCGTAGGCGTGCCGGTAATCGCAACACCCGCGGGCTTCGACCCCGCAAACGCCGCAGTTGCCGCCATCAGCACTATCACTAGCGCAATCGGCAGCGTTCGCCATAGTCTTCTCGTCCAACTCATGTCCTAACCATCGCTCCCTTCTTGAGAGATCTCATCCGTTTCATCTTCCTCTCGATCGTCCAGTGGCCAAGTGACCTTCCAGCAGTCAACCGGCTTTCGTCATGTTCCGCCGGCCCGAGACCACACAGTGCCCCTTCCTTGGCCCCACGTCGGATGATGGATTCCACTGCGCCACTGAATCTCAAGTCATGAGGAGCGCGACTGTGTTCTGCAGATACGCTCCATGACCGCCAGGCTAGCCGGAGGCCGTGACCAACTGGTCATGAACCTCGGCCCGGGAAGCCGTCCATCGGAAGCCGGATGGCGCTCACCCTAGCCCGACTCTTTCAGTGCGATCAACGCGACGATCACCTAGCCGTACGACACGCTCTGGATAGCGTGGCAGGTCTGCTTCTGCATTCCTACCTGCTTCGATGGCCTGTGCCCGTTGCGAGATCCGTCCTTCACCATCCCCTCGCCCAACCACCTCCCCGATGTTGACAAACTCGGCTCGCCACTGAGCGAAACCGCGGAGTGTGCTAACCTTTGAACTCTCACTTCATATGTAGTTCAGTCAGATGCACCACGGTTAGCACTTTGTTCCCTGGTTAACACTCTTGGAGGACAAAGCCCATACAGACGGGACATGTGCGAGACTGCAACCCTCCTGCCTCTATCTGCCCATCGCAGATACGGGTATGTAAATATACGCCACCATCCTCTGATAATCCTTCACGAATTCCGAGATATACGCTGATTTCGTCCTGAAGGCTATCAAAGCGCTGGTTCGGCTGAGCAGGCCCGCCTTATTGTTATCGACATGACGCACCCGAATCTGAAGGGGCAATTCCTACATCTTGCGACGATACCTCCAAGGCCTGCTAGAAACGGTATGTGAACTCCCCTTCAACCCAGTGGTCAAATGTGTAATTGGATACGCTTCCGTCGGCAAACCGCCACGACTGCCTGTACTTCGCTTTCGCCTCGATCTGCGGCTTCGGAACATACCGTAGGGATAACCCTGCGTCCAGAGAGTCCCTCTGGGAGGAGAGCGCACCATCGGGGGCGTATTGCCTGTAATCGCCCACCTTCAGTTCAAGCGTTCCAGAAAGGCTCTTCGTCCACAGGGGCATGCCCAATGTGAAGCCCAGCTCCGCTTCGCGCTTGCGGCTTCCCTCCGGCTTCGGCGTGGTTTGGCTAATATCCGCCTTCAGGGAGACTGAGGCTTCTCCCACCACAGTGGCGCCGCCTACCGACAGCACGTCGATGGTATCGACCGCGCCATTCACCCGGTTCTCCGTGGCAGTGCGCGCCGCCCTCGCCGCCAGATCGAGTTTTAGCCCTCCAAGCGTCAGTGGGGCCATGGCATCAAGGCTGAGCACCCGGCTCAGCCTATCGCGGCTCGGGGACGGCCCATCGTTCGACTTCTCGTCTCCCAAAGTGTATTTGGCCTTCAGCACAGGCAACCAAGGCGTCCTCAACCCGACTGAGGTTTCCAATAGCCGTTTCGCTGTAGTGAACGGCAGGGAGCCATCCACATTGTCAGCTCCGTACCTTGCAGCCACGCTGAGATCGACTCCGGGCGCCCCCGGCCCCGCTCTCAGAACATTTCCGCTCCAAGTTCCGGTGAACTCCGCGATCCCCCCGGCCTTGCCGTTCACAATGGAGTTCAGTGAACGGAACTCCGGAGATGTGTACTGCGCCGATGCGGAGAGCCTGCCGCCCAGAGCGGGCGTATGCGCGCCGCCGAGTGCAGTCCACCCCCGCGTGTCCGCATCTTCATCGTGCGAAAGCACAGCTTCTCCGCTGAGGTTCAGGCTGCCCACGTTCAGCCACGCCTGCACGCCCCCAACGCCCAGAGCCACTGCCTCCCTCGATGCGTGCAGGTAGCCCAGGGAGGTTCCGAGGTTCCTGCCGAGCCCGAGATCGAGTGAACCTCCCCACACCTTGTACGACCGGACGGACAGGCCGGAGCTGACCGCGTTCACACCCCAGAACCCTGTGGCCGTGGCGGAACTAGTAGAACCGAGCTTCATGCCGCCGCTGCCAACAGCCCCATACAGGCTGCGCCCTCCAAGATACAGCCCCGAGAGCGCAGGGATGGTCGCATCGCCTAACTGCAAGCTCATAGCGCCACGCCCAGCGCGGACGCCCCATTTCTCCAGATACTCGCCCCACGGGCCGATCATCACGGAGTCCTCCGGAACCCCCCAGTTGGCGCCGGAGATCACCGCACTGCCAGAGATCCCCCAGCCGGCCAGATCACCCGTTAGTGACAGGGTGGTGCTGTTCGAGACCCGCAGGAGTGTTTGGTAGTAAGCCTTGGTCGTAGTGCTCCCTGAGAACTTGAACTGCGGCTCAGCTCCATGAGCAACGCCGGGCGCCACTGTAAGCGCAGCAACCAGGATGCCAACTGCGAAGCCGAGAACTGAGGGCCTCGCGCCTTTCCTAGATCGTAAGCACCAAATCACCCACAACACCTCCAAGGGGCCCACGGGCGGCTTGCGCCGTGATGCACACAACAATAATACTGCGTTTACTGTCGGTTATCCTCTATGTATTGTGAAATCATCCGGGTGAGGTTACAGGATCGTCACCGCATCCTATTGCATTCCGCCCCCGCCCGTGGGTATAATAGCATCTGTAATTGCAAGTGACTTTCATTTGGCCGGAGGTGGCATCTCATGCCTCATTGCGCGCCTGAAAGCGCCGCCGCCAGGCTGCAGCAGGCAGGATACAAGCTCACGAGGCAGCGAAAGGCGGTGCTCGCTCTCTTCGGACCAGGCACAGGGCATCTCTCCGCTGGAGATGTCCACGAGGCGCTGCGCGCGCAGAATCCCGACATCAGCCTCGTCACCGTCTACCGCACACTGGAGGTCCTGGCCGACGCGGATATCCTCCGGTGCGTGAACTTCAACGACGGCATGGCTCGGTACGAATGGAACCTGGGGAGAGGTGATCATCACCACCACCTCATATGCACCGGCTGCGGAGCTGTGGTGGAGTTCGGTGATTGCCAGATCCGCCCAATAGAGCAGAAGCTCGAACAAACAACCGGCTTTCGCATCGACAGGCACTGGCTCGAAGTCATGGGGCTATGCGCGAAATGCCGCGGCGCGTCCTCTCCCGACGGCGCCCACGGCGATGACCCGTCCGCGTAGCCCGTTCTACTCAAGAAGGAGGTCTGTTCAATGTCGCACCTACATATCCCCGATGGTGTTCTTCCGCTGGCATGGATCCTGTTAGGCTTCATCCTGACCGGCCTGGGGCTGGGCGTGTCTGTGCTGTCCCTCGCCCGGCGCGACCGTGCGCGCGTCGTTCCCCGCATCGCCATACTATCAGCCATCATGATCCTCGCCATGGGGCTTCCCATCCCGGTCCTGAACTACCATGTGAACCTCACAGTGCTCACCGGGATCTTGGCAGGGCCGGCTGAGGGCTTCATCGCCGTGTTCATCACCAACCTGTTCCTCGCCCTCACCGCCCACGGCGGGATCACAGTGCTAGGGCTCAACACCATCGTAACCGGCCTGGAAGTCGTGGTGGGCTGGGCCTTGTGGCGGGCATTCAGCCGCGCGATCCGCCGCCCGTTCGCCGCAGCGGCAGTCACCACAATTCTAGCGCTCGCGGTTTCCACCACAGCAATGTTAGGCATCGTCCGCGCCTCGCAGGTGAACCCTTCACTACTCCTCCATCATCACCACGAGTCGGAAGAGGCGCACATCCCCGAAAACGAGGACCTGGCAGATGAAGATCACCATGATGAAGGTTCCTTCTCCACCTTCGCCAAGGTCGTATACACCGCCGGCGCAGTGGGCTGGGTATTGGAGGCAGTTGTAGTGGGCTCAGTGACTCAGTTCATTGCCAAAGCCCGCCCCGAGATGCTCAAGGAGGCCTGATTCGTTGGATATCCAGTTTGTGGACGAGCTAGCCTGCAACGGCAGAACAGCTCTGCACGCCGCAGCGCCATGGTCAAAGATGGCCGCAGCGGCCTTGCTCCTTGCGTCCGCCATGGCCTCCCGGTCGCTAGCATCGGCCGCAGCCGTAGGCGCCGCGACCGTCGCGGCCGCCATGGCATCGCGCCAGCCGCTCCGCCGCACGGCGCCGCTCGCCCTTTATCCAGTCCTGTTCGCTTTCCTCTTCACCATCGGCGCCCTTAGGTCGAACCCTGCATTCGCAGCCACGGTGATGATCAAGGCATTCACGGCTGGGCTTATCACCGCGACGCTCATGACCACAACTCCATTTGTGGATGTGTTCGGAGCGCTATCCAGGATTCTGCCTTCTATGGTATCAGATGCGCTTTTCATGGGCTATCGGGCGCTGTTCATCCTCATCGGCGAGCTTCAGGACCTCCTCACCGCGGTGAGGCTTCGCGGAGGCGCCGGCCGAGGCCTCATTGAACAGCTCAAGACATACGGAGAGGTCCTCGGCGTCGTGCTGATCCATTCCATAGACATGACTGAACGGATGTACAGGGTGATGCTGGTGCGGGGATACTCCGGAAAGATACGGAGTTTCCGCGATACCCGTCCGCCGGCTCTTATCGACTATACGCTCTTGACATACGGAGCGGCAGTCCTAGTGGGGGTGTTCTTACTCAAGTGAGCGAGAAAACAGCTGATGAAGCGTATGGAAGGAACGGGGATGTGATCGTCTCCGTGAACTGCCTGAAACATATATACCCGGACCACACAGCGGTGGATCTCTGCGGCCTCGACTTCTCCGTGCGCAGGGGCGAACGTGTGGCAGTCTTAGGCGCGAACGGAAGCGGCAAGTCTACACTGATCTTCCACCTCCTTGGCCTGCTCTCCCCCATTGAGGGGCAGGTGAGCGTATTCGGGGAGAACCCGGCGCGCGCATTCGCGAGCATCCGCCACAGAGTCGCTGTGGTCCTGCAGAATGTGGATGACCAGATAATCGGGCCCACAGTGTGGGATGATGTCACCTTCACCCCGCGCGCCCTGGGCTGGCCGCGCAGTTCCGTCCGCCAGCGCGGCGAAGAGGCCCTGGCTCGGATGGGGATATCGCATCTGAGGAACAAGATACCCCATTACCTCAGCGGGGGCGAGAAAAGGAAAGTGGCCCTGGCGAGCGCACTCGTCACAGGGCCAGAGCTTCTCATTATGGATGAGCCTTTCACTGGGCTCGACCCCAGATCCCGCGGGGAATTGGTCAAGCTTCTCAACCAGGTGCATTCCGACGATGGCATCTCCTACATCATATCCACTCACGAGATCGACTTCGTGCCGCACATAGCCGACTGGGTGTACGTCCTTGGCGGACCTGGCGGAATCGCACTGTCGGGCACGCCCGCCCAGGTGTTCTCCCAGGCAGACCGGCTCCGCAAGGTCGGTGTGGATCTGCCCGCGCTGGCCGAGCTGTTCGAACGGCTCCAGAGCAACGGCTGGGGGGTCTCGATCCCCCTCACGGTGGACCAGGCCATCGCTGAACTGGAGATCACCCGACATGCGGGATCTTGATCCCGTGTTCGGCCGCAAACTCCTGCGCCTTCTCGTAACCGGCGTCGGCGTGGCGCACCACTCCGATGCCGGGGTCGCATGTGAGCACCCGCTCAAGCCTGCGCGCCGCAGCCTCGGTTCCATCCGCCACTATCACCATGCCTGCGTGCAGCGAGTAGCCTATGCCGACCCCGCCTCCATGGTGAAAGGAGACCCAGGTGGCGCCGTTCACAGCGTTGAGCATCGCGTTTAGCACCGGCCAATCCGCGATTGCGTCGGAGCCATCTTTCATCCCTTCAGTCTCCCGGTTGGGCGATGCAACCGAGCCGCAATCCAGATGATCGCGGCCTATCACGATGGGCGCCTTGATCCTCCCGGAGGCAACCAGGTCATTGATGATCTTCCCAAACCTGGCCCTCTCCCCGTACCCAAGCCAGCATATCCTCGCGGGCAGCCCCTGGAAAGCCACCTTGTCGTGGGCCATCTGTATCCAGCGAACCAGATGATCGTCGTAGGCGAACTCCTTTGTGATCACCTCGTCTGTGACCCATATGTCCTCCGGATCTCCGGAGAGCGCTGCCCATCTGAACGGCCCCTTGCCCTCACAGAACAGCGGCCGCACGTAGGCGGGCACGAAGCCCGGGTAATCGAAAGCATTCCCCACCCCAGCATCGAACGCCCGCTGGCGTAGGTTGTTGCCGTAATCGAACACCACAGAGCCCCTGGCTTTCATGTCGAGCATCGCCCTTACCTGCGCGGCCATGGACGCTGCCGCGCGGTGCGTGTACTCCGTGGGATTCGACTTTCGGAGCATGGCCGCGCGCTCCAGGCTGAACCCAGCCGGAACATACCCGTTGAGCGGGTCGTGGGCTGAGGTCTGGTCAGTAACCAGATCGGGGATCACTCCCCGGCGCACGAACTCAGGGTGGGTCTCAGCAGCGTTGCCAATGAGCGCAATGGATCGGGGTATTCCCTTCTCCATAGCCTCGCGGGCGAGCGCGATGGCCTCGTCGATGCTCTCCGTAATCAGTTCGCAATACCTGGTCGCGAGCCTGCGCTCAGCCCGGGTGCGGTCCACCTCGACCGCAATCATAACACCGTCGTTGAACGTGGCCGCCAGAGGCTGGGCGCCGCCCATTCCACCAAGGCCGGCTGTTAGAACAAGCCGCCCCTTGAGGGTTCCGCCGAAATGCTTCTCCGCCGCCGAAGCGAAGGTCTCGTATGTTCCCTGCAGTATTCCCTGGGTCCCTATGTAGATCCAGCTCCCAGCTGTCATCTGACCGTACATCGTTAGCCCTTTCGCCTCAAGCTCCCAGAACTTCTCCAGGGTCGCCCAGTGAGGGACGAGCATAGCGTTGGATATGAGCACCCTGGGCGCGTCCGCGTGAGTGCGGAACACCGCAACCGGCTTCCCGGACTGCACAAGCAGAGTCTCATCGCCCTCGAGATTCCTCAAGGCGTCCACAATAGCGTAGAAGGACGCCCAGTTCCGAGCGGCCTTGCCCGCGCCGCCGTAAACGATCAGGTCCTCTGGCCGCTCAGCGACTTCGGGGTCGAGGTTGTTCATTAGCATGCGCATGGCGGCCTCCTGCTGCCAGCCTTTGCACGAAAGCGCCTGCCCTCGCGGGGCACGTATCACTCTTTGCATACCATGATCCCTCCAGCGCGCATTTTGGCTCTGATGCGATAAACGAAAAGGCCAGCCGTCGCCCGCTGACGTGCGGCGCTTGGGCTGGCCTCATGCTTATCTAGGTCCTCAATCAATGCCCACTGCCCGGCCTAAGCAGGCGAACCTTCCGGACTCTGCCTGGATCTGTCCGACTTCCCAGCCTTCAGCCGCTCCCCAATCGCCGCGATGGCGCCCTTCGCATCCGAGCCGGCGGGGGCCTGCTCCGACCCTATGCCCGCACCCGACGCACCTTCTGCATTTGCGCCATCCGCCTGCTGATCTCCTTCAGCAGGATCCGCAAGCAAACGCGTTAACTCCTCGCCCTCTATGGTCTCCTTGTCCTTGAGCACATTCGCAAGAAGCTCCAGCTTATCTCTGTGCTCAGTCAGGATCTGCGTGGCCCGCGCGTAGGCATCCTCAACAATGCGATGGACTGCAGCGTCGATCTTCGCTGCCACCTCTTCGCTGTAGTTGCGGTCCCGTGATATGTCGCGGCCAAGGAACACCTGCTCCTCCTGGCCGCGCCCGAATGTCATCGGGCCGAGCTCGCTCATCCCGTACTCAGTAACCATCTTGCGGGCTGTCTTGCTCACCCTGTCGAGGTCGGTCTGAGCCCCGGTGCTGATCTCTCCGAAAACGAGTTCCTCCGCGACCCTGCCGCCGAGAGCGACCGTGACTTCGTTCAGAATCTCGGATTTCGTTGCGTAACGGTATCTCCGGTCGTCCTCCGGGACCATGAGCGTGTAGCCGCCAGCGCGGCCCCTGCCCACTATCGACACCTTTACCACGGGGTCTGCTCCAGGGAGCATGTGCCCGAGCACGGCATGCCCCGCCTCGTGGTATGCTACAAGATCCTTCTCCTGCGGGCTGAGGATCCGGCCCTTCTTGGCAGGCCCAGCCACTATTCGTTCGATGGCCTCTGACGTCTCCTCGTTCCCAATCCGCTTGCGGTTGCGGCGTGCGGAAAGCAACGCCGCCTCGTTCAGCACGTTCGCCAGGTCCGCTCCGGTGAACCCAGGCGTGCGCTTTGCCACCGCCTTCAGATCCACATCAGCCTCAAGCGGCTTGTTCTTGGCGTGGACGTTGAGGATCGCTTCCCGCCCCGCTTGATCAGGCACATCCACTACGATGTGTCGGTCGAATCTGCCGGGGCGAAGCAAGGCAGAGTCCAGAATGTCAGGCCTGTTCGTTGCGGCGAGGATGATGACTCCCGAGTTGGGGTCGAAACCATCCATCTCGGACAACAGCTGGTTCAGGGTCTGCTCGCGCTCATCGTGTCCCCCGCCTAGGCCAGCGCCTCTCTGACGGCCGACAGCGTCGATTTCGTCAATGAAGACTATACAGGGCGCGTTCTTCTTTGCCTGGTCGAACATATCGCGGACGCGGCTTGCTCCCACGCCGACGAACATCTCAACAAAGTCGGACCCACTCACGCTAAAGAAGGGAACATCGGCCTCCCCCGCCACTGCCTTCGCAAGGAGGGTCTTGCCAGTTCCTGGTGGACCAACGAGCAGAATGCCACGAGGTATCCTGGCGCCAAGCTCGATGTAGCGCTTGGGGTGTTTCAGATAGTCGACAATCTCATTGAGTTCCTCTATTACTTCGTCGACCCCGGCGACATCCTGGAACGTCACCTTGCCCCGGTCTTCCACATGGATCTTGGCCTTGCTCTTCCCGAACTGCATCGCCTTGTTCCCGCCGCCCTGAAGCTGATTCATGATAAAGAAGAACACGGCAACAAGCAGAACTATGGAGATGAGGTTGGGAATAAGGGCGATCCACCATCCGGCGGCGCTCTCAGGTTCCATCGACAGTTCCACTCTTGAGGCAAGATCCGGGTCATCCCGTACATCCTCAATCAGGCCCTTGACGTCCGGGTAGTAAAGCTTGAACTTCTTCCCGTCCGCAAGGGTTCCGCGGATAGCGTTATCCCCGATTATCTCAAGCTTAGTGACCTTCCGATCCTGCCAGTATCTCATGAACTGGCTGGCCGTAATATCCTCGGTTTTCGTTCTTCCGGCAAGCCACGAATTCGATATCGAGACTGCAATCAAGCCGAGCAGGAGCCATAGTGCCAGGCTCCTCATAATCTTATTGTTCACGCGCTATCACCCTCCCGCGTGCGAAAACGCCAAATACCAGCATGAGGCCGTTAAAATGGGCTCCGGAATGCGCGAAATCATTATAGCATAGCCCCATGTACAACACAAACGAACGCGGGCGACGCAAGGTTCCAGCGTGCGGATGCATTGAGTAGTCGCTCACATCCAATCTGACGACGCGTCCCGCCACGGCCTAGACCGGCCAGTACCGCTCGACCAGATTCAGCACCAGCTCAAAAGCGATCAAGATGATCACAAGGAGCTCAAGCCTCGTCCCGCGCTTGGCGTGATACAGGTTTGCGAACACCTCAGTCATGTCGAGCAGAGTCTCTGTTTTGTGCGTGAACTTCGAATACCTGTCTGATAGCTCAAACAAATGCTCAAGCTGGGCATACAGCTCCTGCGCCTCCTCATTTCCCCACACTATGTCGGGCTTGTCGAGGAGCATGATGTAGGAAATGGTGCTGTAGCGATAGCTCAGGATCCTGCCGGAGAGCTTAGCAAGGCGTTCGTCGCTTATGTAAAGCGCGCCCTTCTTAAGCTGGTTAATGAAGCCCTCCACATCATCGAACAGCCGGCTGATCTCGTCCTCAATTCTCTCCAAGGCGGTCGATTTTGCGAGAGTCACAGCGACTATTTCCGGGTAGAACTCCTTCATCTCCGGGACTATCAGCTCATCGTAGGTGACGGAGATCTCCCCGCCTTCGATGAGGCTGTAGTCATCGGTGTACTCCAGGCCCCGGAATTCCGACAGGTTGCGGTCGTAGTTCTTAAGATAGTCTATAACGTCACGTATGTCGGTATCGGCACAGTTCAGGAAGACCAGCGTCCCGAAGGAATACACGTAGACTGCCTTGCCCTCAGGATGGAGCAGAACACCGGAAAGGCGGCTCTCCGTGAGCACCAGAGTATCCTCCCACGAAAGCTTGCGTTCAACACCGAAGCGGGAGGCGATGGCGGTAATGTTCAGCTCCCGCGAAACGGCCACGGCTTTGAACAATATGGGATCCACCGAAATCCCTCCTATCAGCTTCTTTCCATATTATATCATAATTCTCGCGCTGACGAAAGCGTACACGCTGCTGCTTTTGACGCTACGATATAGTGTTCCAGTTTTCTTCCAGCGGATCTTAACCGATAGGCTTATGCCCCGCGGCCAGCTGCTGGATACCAATACACCACGACTTGTGATTGCCTCCCAAAGGTACTGAACCCCTCCCTGTGGAATATGCGTCTCGGAGGGTCATTCCATTGGAGGTTACCCAGCCGTGAGCGAACGCCATGCTTGTGCACGCTCAATACGCCTCCAGATGGCCCGCAGGGATGATCGCCGCGTCGCGCCGCCTTTCCTTCATGTCCAGCTACGCGCGTTGTGCCTCCAAAGGCATCCTGGCGCTGGCGATCCACTGGCGATCCACTGACAGCGCTCACCCGCGCCTCGACGGCGCGCCTCACGG
>JAYFQW010000034.1 GCA_034926675.1 Clostridia bacterium
CATAGCAAGAACATGCGCGCCGGGCGAATGCTTGCATTGTTTCGGATCCCATTTCACCAGGTTATCGATGGTTTCAACTATCCCAAGCTCCCTGATGACCTGACCGATCATGGCGCCTGCTCCCGCCGAGAAAGCCCTTAGCGACATCATCCTCGCCTCTTACGTTGAGCATACAACAATCACGCCAAGAGTACAAGGAAGCAATTTCCATTTGCAGGCCTGCCAATCGGCTGAAAAAACCTTCAGGCCTGTGCCGTCAGGGTGCTGAATATGGGATATGAGGCGAAGGTTTATCGTATGCTACGATATATCGGACCCCAAACGCCTGCGGAAGATGTTCCGCAAGATGCGAGGGTTCGGCGATCCGTTGCAGAAATCCGTGTTCACATGCGATCTTTCGATCAAGGAGCGCGCCCAGATGATGAAAGCCATCGCGAGGATCATCGACCCCAGCGACGATTCGGTGCTCATAATCGACACCGGCGCGCTCGATGCCAAACGCGAGTCGTTGGAGTACATGGGGAAAGACATCATGCCGGACGAAGGACGTGCGGCGGTCATTGTATGATCATGAGCCCGCAGGTACCTGTCGTGAGCTAGCAGGCGCCGCCGTCGGTCGCAGGCACGAACACGCCCAGGCCAAAGTGGCATCCGTAGCCTAACGCTATTGAGCCCGTCACCGCTTCGGCGAATGTGAGGCGGAAGGCCAGCCCCATCTGTATGGGCGCAGGTTCGAGTGCCTTCAGCCTGCTCAGTCTGTACCCACTCCAGTCGCCCTGCCTTCCCTCCCGCCCGCATAACCGCAATCCGACTAGAGGCGGCAACGAAGGGTCGTCCCGCATTCGCTGCCGCCATTCGGCCCTGAGCTGATTCTCGGGCGAATCGAGTTGTGTCCCGTCGCGACCCAACTTGGGCGCACCCGCGCGCGTGACCTTCGGGTGGCGCGACATGACATAAGGGCTGTATGAAACCCACTGAACTGAACTGGCGAATCCGGGCCAAATCTGACCGAGACTGGCGCTATCGAATGCCCCTTCTATCCTCAACCTCACCGGATCAAGGTCAAGCCCCCATGTTCACTTCCTGCAGACGAATCGACGCATCTAGCTCCCTCGACCCAAATCCTATCGGAGCATAAGCAACAAGCCGTTCAATGCGTCCGTCGCCGTTGGCATCGTACGGTAAGTAGAATGCGTGACTATGACCGCGCAGCGGCCTTCCGCTGGAATCCTTCCCTGCCAGCATGCTTGAGACTGCGCTGCCGTTGGCTCTCCCGAACTGGCTCATCAGCGCTAGCCTGCATCTCTCCGCGAATGCTACTGTGAGGCCCACGTCGGGACCATTTCCCTCCACGGAGTAGGCAACTGCCACGATACGTTCATCTACAGCCATGTCCCGGGAACCCCCATGTCAATGGCCTGTGGTCCCTGAAAACAGTTCTCCTGGCAAACGCACAGCCCCGCTGTCTCCATCCCTCACCCCGTCCAACATTGCTGCCCACAGCAGGAATGCTTGGGATGCTATTGCAGGGCCCCCAGCAGCTCTCTGTACCACGCCTTATCCCTGCTCTTGTTCTCGCGTCCGGCCTGCTTGACCTTTTCGATTATCGCTTTGGCAACACGTCGCTTCTGCTCGGGTTCGGCCTCCAGCCGTTGCCACTGTTCGAAAATACCGTGTATCGAGCCTGCAACTGCCGAGTTGGGCAGAACCTCAATCTGCTGAATGAGATCAGCGACCTCCTTCTGCTCCGGCTCGACAGGCGGCACAGGTGGCCCGAGCTCCAAACTGAGCCGTCCGTAGCCACTGCTGGTCTTGGCGCCTACTCCAGCTATCTCCAGCGAGTGCTTGAGGAGATCGAACGCTGCCGTAACCCACTCCTCCGGTCCCGCCAGCGCAATCAGGTAGACACCGTCCGCAGACAGAAACGGTACAGGATTCGGGCCATCCCAATCCGCGGGCGGGACGTTTCCTGTCTGATAGTAGTCCGGGTGGTGCACCGTCATCACATCCGGAAGGAGCCTGCTTGTTCCGGGTACCGGCATCGCGTCAAAGAAAGTGAGGTAGCTGGCGCTATCGGAGTCACCGAACATCACAGAGTGCGCACGGCTCGCAGCCCCCGGCTGCCAGTCGTCACCCAGCCATTGCCTGGCAAAAGACGATGCCAGCCCTTTAAGGGCTGTGCCGGGAATGTACGGGACGCCCAGCGTGTGATGAAGCATGATGGAAGTTTCGAGCACGCTGTCTTCGCCTAACCCAACGGCCATGCGTCCTGTGACCGTTGCGCGTCTACAACTCGCTCCGGACCCTTCGAGGCATTGCTTCCATCGACTGAACCAAACAGAGTAGCATTCGGGCTGCCGTATCGCCGCCACTTGCTCCACAAGCGACGCACGGGCGTCGGACGAGCGATCCTGATCCCGGATATACTTGTCAAGCCAAAGCCCGGCGTTGGTTGTTGGCTTCACTCCCGCCTCAACCAGATGATACCGCCTTGTCACCCTAATCACCTGCATCTTCCTCATCCACGTCCGACTGAACTCCGAGCACTGACGTGGCAAACCGTTTGTACCAGACGAGGGCTGCCATAACATCCCTGGTCAGCGCCATGTACTCATGCAATTCGGCCTTGCGGCTGCGTTCACACATGTTTGGTACACCGATAGCCTCGGAGATATGCTCGATAAGCTTCTTCTGCTCGGGGGTCCCCCTGGATTCGACGAAACCAAGCGCCTGGGCCAACCCTGCCGTGCGAATCAGAACCGGCAGCTTATGGGCCATTGAGCCGTACTTGGCGCGAGCCTGTTGTCCATCGTCCGACATCCCTGAAACCTGCGGGAATATCCCCAAAGCGTACTCTTGGGCCTTGGTTCTCATTGCTGATCCCCTCCCCCAAGCGTCACGCGGCAGAGGCCCCTCCCGACTGTGGCTTTTCCACCAAGCTGAAGCGGTTTCTGTACCAGGCGGCCAAGTGTAGCGAAAACCTGCTCGGGAGCGGCTTTGACAGGAGAGGCGGCCACAATGCCTGAAAGGACTGTTTCGGCAGGTAGGGCTTCCTCGTACCAAAGCCCGCCCTTCGCCACGGTCTTGGTATCTTCCTGAAGCCTTATCCGCGAGAAGACTTCGGTTGCTGTGTCAAGCAGGAAACTCAGCACATCGTCGCTCACAATGCACAGTCGCTGAACCAGCATCGTCTGCCATACCGAATCGTCGGGGAATACCTGTCGACCCATCCACTCCGCCCATCGTCGGGCGTTGCCGCTAGTCTCAGAAACCAAATTCAAGTCCTCAAGCAGGACCTTGCTCGCCTCCGCTATCACAGAACCAGCATCGGACACGAAGCAATGTCCTTCTACAACATCAGGCACTTCGGAAGGAACATCGGTCACCCCTGCGCTGTCCGCATCTCGAAGGAAACGGCGAAGGACGTAAGGTGAAGTGACCCATGCGAACGTTCCCAACACACTCCGGACCGGCAGAAGAAGCAGCCGAAGGTCTGAGAAGGCCGCCGACCCCGCATGCGCAACGTCGCTGGCCGGATCTGGGCCGAAAACCGCGGTACGCATCTCCTTGTCTTCACAGGCATCACGCAGCACACCCTTGAGAGACGACCCCGGTAGATATGGCAGACCTGTGGCCTTCTCGCGCGCAACAGGAAGATCCATTACCCCCACCCCTTGCCCGGTTCCTGCATGCAGCGGCGAAATGGCATGAACGAACACAAGACGGGATTTCATCACATTACCTCCTCACAGAGAATTCAGAAAGACCTGCAGAACGTTCGGGTCCCCATGCAGCGGCTGAATTGTAGCGGCTTCTTGATTCGTGAGCATTGCCTGCACACTGTACTCTCTCTGATCGCCTTT
Source organism: Clostridia bacterium (assembly GCA_034926675.1). Lineage (NCBI taxonomy): Bacteria > Bacillati > Bacillota > Clostridia > Clostridia bacterium. The sequence continues at coordinate 3,864 of JAYFQW010000034.1, forward strand.
CAATACCAGCCCCTCTGGGATCTGTTCGACACTCGTTCCTTCAAGAACCAATGCGAGGCCGACGGCTCCCCCTCCATCACACGCCACCGGGCGCAGTATCAGAGGGCTGGCAAGACGCTCGCAGCCTTCGGCGCCGCCCTGCAGGGTTGTCGTAGAAGGGTCGCCCGCTGCCTCATCCTTGAAATGGAACACAATAGGAAGCCCGAAGGCTGCACGGGGGAATTTCCGTACTTCTGAGATGGGATCCCTATGCCTATAACAGCTGCTACCTGTTAGCCTTCTTATCTCATCCGGTTCTGGCCATTTGCTGCGCCCGGGCGTAAGGGGGGGATTGCGTGGGTAGCGCTCCTGGCGAAACTCGCACAGTCGTTTGGCCAGGTGATTCCACGCTTGCGTGGCGCTGTCGAAAACCTGGGTTACTGCCATTCGCGGGTCTTTGGCAAAACGCGGAATCCCGTCAGGCCACTCGCCATCTGAAACATGTCGATGCAATCCTTCCTCAATGAGGAGCCTAATATCTTGCGGTGTAGCAACCTGATCCGTTTCAGAACTAGGCTTAGGATCAACAGAAGTCAATCTCAATGCGCCGAACCCTCGCCTGGTCCGCCCACCAACCCCTCCAAAAGTCTCCCAAGCCCAGAGTGCAGCTTCGACCTCTGCCCGCTCACTCTCGGGGAAGGTGAGAATCAAATCGAATCTCACATTGCCCATGAGCGAGTGTATTGTGGTCTCCGTGCCGTCGCGCCTAATGGCTTCCCTCTCAGGCTGCAACGGAAACGCTACATACGGGTGAGCAACCGCAGCCACAGATCTCGCCACGGGCGCACGTCCTTCTCTGGACTGAAGACTGAATGCCGTCAGAGGTCCGCCTCTGCGAGTCACCTTCACAGCCAACTCCACCTGTGAAACCCTCGGCTTGCTAGGGGTGCTGGCCGCGCCCCACAGCCTGCTCTCAGCTTCTCTCATTCTCCGCAAGTCTCCGCCGAATTTCCCGCCCCGGCACGCGCGCCACCAAAACCGCAGCTGCCCCCTGATTCCGGAGCCACGGATCACAAGGTCCGAATCGGCCCTTCCAGGCTTGGCGCCGCCCCCGAAGAGAGGAGTTATCAGCTCGTAGCTTCGAGTCTGAGTTATCAACGGAATCCGCCGGCCGCCCGACACTCGGCTATCTAACACAGGTTCTACCGCAGGCGGCGAGATCGGTGTACCCTCTTTGTCAGTGGGAATCCTTCGCATGGTCCCTTCTACACCTCCATTCGCTGGAGTGTCCCATACCAAACTCCAAGCGCAGCAAGCCCAAATCCATCGAGGCGATCCTGCTCTCCGTCGCTGACAGGCGACAACCAGATCCTGTCGACCCATCTGTCAATGGCGTCGTCATCGCCACTCAGCTCAAGGAATAGGACAGTTCCCGCCGGGGCAAGCCGCCGAGCAGGTTTCGGGCCTCTCTCTGCCATGTCCCATCCGGATACAACGTGCGGCCTTCCTATGGCAATCGCCTTCAGCCCGGGAGTGACTCCGTCGATCTGGTTGAGAAGCCATGTCGGTCTCCACCCCGTCTCGAAATGAGCGTCCGTCAGGAGTACCACCCTGCAATGGCGGTTTCGGCGTATGTGGCTCTTCAGCCGGTCCGGGCATGCCGGCAAGGACGAGTCGCTCTTCCGCCACACGGCCAGCCGTCGTTCTCCGCCCAGAAAGCCCAGTCCGTCTGGGAGATTGAGCGTTTCGGTGGCCACTGCCAGCGCCAACCTATGCGCGTCGCCGGGATTCGACCCGCCCCTGGGTCTGGTGAACTCCAGTCCTCTCGTCTGAAAGAGAGCCCCTTTCTCCACGTCCGCGGCTCCGGTCTCGGGGTCTATGCCGACGTGCACCCGAGCTTCTCGCGTGGGTCCGTCATGTCCGATGCCCTCAAGATCGACACTCTGATCCTCCGGGTTCACAAGCCACTCTTCAAAGGCTTCCCAGTACCAGTAACGCGGCGCTTTCTTAATGGGCTTTCGGAAATCGGGCTTCGGCATTCCCACAAGCGAGAGACCCTCTGGAAGGTCGGTGTGCACATCGGGAGGAGCTTCAAGAGGGACTAGCCGCTTCAGCGCTGCCCGCGCGCCATCAGGCGGTTCCGGCTCCAGCAGCAACGCATCTGATGGCGAATGAACTAGCCAACGCGCGATATCGCCTGTGTTCTTGTCAAGTTCAACGAGGAGCGGGCCATGAACGGCAATCTGCTTCACCCATGAGATGGCGTCCTTCTGAAACCGCCCCTCTCCATCCTGACCTGCTCTGGTCCTTAATGCCCCGGCGGTTGTTGAGGGAAACGGAAAGGGCAGAGACACCGCTCTGGTTCCGGGCACTGCGTCAAATGGGCGACCATCGCGGAAGATGAGCGGGTCTCGAGCTTCGATAACCCAAACAGTCATTTCTTCTCCCCCTCTCCGGATGATGCATCTGGCGAGGACGCAGCAGCTGGCTTAGGAGTCGACGCGAGTTCACGTGCGATGATCAGCTCGTCGGCCAAATGATCAACTGGCAGGCCGTCCTGGGTCAGGATGTCGACCAGCCTTCGGATTACGTCTTCACTGACTTCTCTCGAACCACGTTCAGCCCTCTTGCGACTCAAGATGCGCTTAACCTCAGAAGACAGCACACGCTGTAGCAAGTTGTCGGGGCCTTCCCCCGCGCCCTCAAGTTCCATAGCCAAAGAGCGCAGTTCGTAGCCTAGCTCAGCAGGTATCTCCTCATTGCGGTGCAATTCTATGAACCACTCCAGCCTCCGGTCGAATGATCCCCATGTTCCCCCCACGGTCCGCTCCGAACCAGCTCGTTTGCTCAGAGTTACGGCCAATGCGTTTTTCCCCTTCACGGATTTCGCGTACGATTCAGCTTCGCGGACCAGCTCCAGGGCTTCCGAAAGCGGCTCGAGATGATGCACCACAGCAAGTCCCACAGATAACGTAGGGTGGACGGCCTTCCCGCTCTTCGTGTCCGCGATGGCGAAACCAGCCATCTGCTCGCGGAAGGCATCAGCCAGAGTTCTCGCGCACTCGAGCGCACTGTGCAGAGGAAGCAACGCCAACACGTCGTCTCCCCCGGCGTAGATCAGGGACCCTCTGAATCGGCTCACAATAGGTTCGACGCGCCTGGCAAATAGGCTGGCCGCTCGGGACAGGGCTCTGTGCTGCTCGATGGTTCGCTGCTCGGCGATGATCTGCCCCATATGGTCGCCGTCAGCGTGCAACAGCGCATAGTAAGGGCCGGGGCCGGCGCCGCCAAAGGCTCGATCTAGGAACCGGCCCAGCGCTTCCTGTGCCTGCCGGAGCTTGTCACCGTCAAAGAATTCTGCCAACCGCTCAAGATACAGCAGATGACCGTCGTTATAGCCGAAGACAGGGTCCTTCACAGGGGCAGTGTCAAGACCATCAGAGCCTATCCCCAGTTGTCTCAGGCGACCGACATACTCTTCGACTGCGCCTCGATGCCTCTCGTTGAGCCGTTCCAGCATGGGCATTGCCGCAACATGCGACGTGCTGAAGAAACGGTCGCCTTGTCCACGTCTGCCATGTCGCTTTAGCAGTCCTACTCCGCACAGCCTCTCCCCTCGGCGCACCCCGTAGCTTTGCCGAAGCTCCTCCCCGCTCATCGTTCGGTAGGCGTCCCTCGGGATCACCGATTCACGCAATCCATCCAGAGAAGACTTCTCCTCCGAACTCCCCCATTTTGATGGGGCGAAGTCCCGGGTTGCCTTCCTTGCGGCCATCAGGGCCTCAGCCTGTGTGCGGGCCCCGGCATAGTCATCTCTGATCGGACACGAAACCCAGAACAGCTCCAGCAAGTCATCAACTTGCAGTTGCGCCGTTGCGCGATCGAACTCGGCTGCCTTCCCGACCCTGTCGAACGCTTCATCACTGATCTCCCGCAATCGTTCCAGCACTCGGATGCGAACGGCCTCTCCCAGCTTTGCGGGGTCTTCTCTAGTTCTGGCAACGATTCTGTTTGCGGCATTGAAGTTGTCAAGGCGCAGTTCGGATAGGCTCTGCGGCGCCGGGAAGATCAGGCTCCATTCGATATCCCCGCCGCTGCGCTCCACGATTGCCTCTGCGGCGGCCTTGCTCAGCTCGCTCAGCAGCCATGAGCCAAACCACAAATCCCGGCTGCGGCGAGCAGAGGCGATAAACTCCTGGACCGGGCCGACGTGAAACACGACTAGGTGCACTTCGTCCATATTTCCAAACCCTCCTCCTCTCTGACAACGCCATCCATGAGGCAACGTCATACTGCCCTGCTAACCAGCACCTTTCATTCTCATAGGTTCATGCGACCGCGTAAGGCTGCTGCGGCAGAATGCCGCTACGCTCCCAATTGCTTTCGCATTGATGCGAGCAGTAACTGTTCGTCTTCAGGGGACAACGCGCCTGTTTGAGCCGAAGGAAGCTCAATCACAGTTATTCCATGGGCCTGTGCAAGCTTGAGATTATCGGAGCCATACTCCCTATCCAGTACGAGAATCTTCTTGGTGTACACACCCAAGAAGCGCTGTTCTCCAGCGGCGATTATCTGCTCGACTCCCCTTTTCTCCCTCGCCTTGCCGCCGCTCTTGACTTCAACTATGCCGACGCCATTACCCCGGCGCAGCACCAGGTCGATCTCTAGATTCCCGTATGAATGCGGCCTCACAGAAGCCTTTACCTCATCGAATTCAGGCTGCAGCGCTTTATAGACCATCAGCTCGAACCCATCTTTGGGCAGGCCTTCTTCATAACCGCCAAAGTGGGCTCTGAGGTGGAGGTCGATGTCAAGAGTTGCCCCCACCGTTGCTTCTCCGAGGAATTCAAGGCCCTGTTCAGAACTGACACGATACGTGTGTATCTTGTTGCCGTTCCCCTCACTTATTAGGTAACAGAACGGAGTGCCATGCGACTCGGCTAGGCGATAGGCCGCAATGGCCATAGTCTTGGTGCCGCCCGTGAGGTTGAACAAGACCTCGTCCGGCGTCCAAGACTGCTCGCCAATGAGCTTGCTTATCCTTGCTTCGATATCAACTATGTCATAGGGGCCGACTTCCTCAATTGTGCACTTGACCGGAACACCATGTTCAGTGGTTTGTTCCTCCAGGATGGAACGCAACTTGTCAGCAACTGGCCTCGTCCAGGACGTACAGACCAGAACCGCATGATGAGGTTGCAGACAGAGTACTGGCAGCAGATTAGCAATAGGTTGCTCTCCCACTAGAGAGATCATCACCCTGCGATTGTCCACACAACCAACCCCTTCTCCCAAATGCTATTGGGCTTTCAAGGGCCCGCAGTTCGTGAACCCTGCGTTCGGCTCCGCGCCGTGATGACGGAAGTATCTAACTCGAGTATTAGTCCGCAGGCATAATCCTCCCTTCCTTTCTTGTTTTTGAACTTCGCGCTGGATTCTGTTGGCCGGAATCTGGGCGCCGGGGCCGGGCCGGTCATTTGCCGGATCCACCCGCAAACCTTCTGGTCCTCGACTCCTGCCTTACAGCCTCCAGGTTGATCAGCTCCGCCACTTCATAGCGCGTCGGCACGCTTCCGGAAACGGGGCGCAGACGAATGCAGGAAGGAAAGTGACCCATCCGTCCATGCAGTTCAGCAACGACAAGAGCCGCGGCAATATGCAGGCCAGGCAGGTTCACGAGCACCGGATGCGATTGCCACTGGCTTGCCGAAATCGGCAGGCCGTCTACGAGAGCCCTGATCTGGGGCGCAAACGCCGTCTCGTGGTCCATCTGGCACGGAACATCAAACAAACCCTCTATTGTCTGCCCGCTTAGCGACTCAATGTCCTGTCTTTGTGCCTCACTCAGAGGATGAGAGAAATTGACGACGATCATTGCTCTGCCTCCTGCTGCCCATCGGCACTCTGCGGCGCCATCTTCCATTTTGCCTCTTGCCCGATTGTGGACTTCAAGCAGTCCCAGGCCTGCCGGGCTTGCGTGAGAATCTGGTCCGTGTCGAGCGAACCTCCACTTTCATGGCCATGATGGTGAAGAGCATTGCGGAATCCCCAGATCGCCTTGACCGCATCTCCGATCTCGGGAGACAGCCACAGTTTGAGGCTGTTGGCCTTCCAGATCATCTTCTCAGCATTCCGCCGCTGCTTTCGCGTTCTCCATGATGACCTGTCTCCATTGTGGTATGTGACCATCAAGACGGCCCACTCACGCATCATCCCTATGGCGTGCGCGGTCCTGCCCACTTCCAGGAACCTGTCGATTATGTTGGCCTGCCGCCTTATCTCGCTCTCGTCCAGCTCGTCCGGAACAGCATCGCCGCTCTCCGATGCGAACTGGGACGCGAAACCGCCCACCAGCCCAAATAGCTCATCTGGCAGCAGCGCTTTCTCAGCCAGGACAGAGGACATTGGTTCGGCAAGAAGCGAACCTAATTCCACGGCCCGCTCCGCCATCTCGATAGGAAGACCTAGGTCCAGGGCATCGGAGAACCGCGAAAGGGACCTTTCTATGGCAGCGGTCTGGCCCGAGGAGTCCTCCGTCCCTTTGAGCGTGTCCGCAAGCTTCTGCGGCAGATAGGTGTCTCGATACACTCGCACGGCATACGCCCAGTTCATTAGCTCAATGAACAGGTTCAGATTGATCAGCGGGGCGGGTTCCGGAGGGCCGTTCTTGTTGGTGCTCATCATGCCATAGTAGAGTCCCTCAATGTGCACACTCGGGCGCAAGAAACTCAGGTACTGCGCTGCGATGCAGAATACGATCTGGGCGGAACGAAAACCGTGGGTGACGTCGAGGATCAGGTCGCATTCATCGGGGACATTCAGAAGAAGCTCGCGGACAATGCTCCTGATTTCGGCAGCAGTCTTCCCGTCTGCGATTTTCCATTCCTGCAGATCGATACCGAGTTCGCGAAACTCCGCCTTGAGGCTGGGGAGCCTTTCCTCCATCACCTTCTTCGTGCACAATGCGATCACGCGATCGGGGCGACGTTTATCACACAAAGTCTCCTGCAGCTTGATGAGGGCGATTGGCGCCAACCTCGCGCCTTCTTTGATCTTCGGGTGCTCAGGCAAGTAGTATTGAACGGGCTTGTCAGACGGAATAACCCCCGGTGCGAACACCAGCACTCTCTGTCTGGACATCTCTCAGCAAAACCTCCTCCCATCAGCCGTGACCGGCCGGCCCGCCGGATCATGGCGACAGCCATGGGGTTTCCTCAGTCCCCGAAGCATAGCCTCATCAACCTTTCGACCGCCTCCTTGTGTTTCGCCCGAAGCCAGGCTGGAGCCAGGATCTGGGCCGACGAGCCGAACCCGCGTATCCAGGCCCGGAATTCGTCCACACCGGAGACTATGTCGAAATAGAGTATTGAACCATCGCCGAGCCTCTCCACTCGGGCGTGTTCTCGATGCCGGGCGACCTTCAACACCTTGTCAGGCACACTGAAGTCGTTTTCGAAATGCACGATCACGTTTACAGCCGGGCCGCCGGTAGCCATACCCCATGCATCTCTGAAGAGGTCTTCAATGCGGAAGTCGTCGGGATAAGCGAATTTGGAGCCGGCGATCGCCTCGACATTGCGCATGACGTCCACGCGATAAGTGTTGTTGGTTGAGGAGAGTATCCCGCCCTGCAGCCAATCCCTGGCCGCTAGATACCATTCGCCGCGTTCGCGGAAATACACGAGGGCCAGAGGCGCCGCGACCCGCCTTCGTCCGTCGCGATCGTACATGAACGACACCAAACGCGAATCTTGGGCGCACTCCTCAAGCAGGCTAACCTTGGCTTGGGTGTCGACGTCGGTGTATAGAGCCGGCAAACCCTTCACACAGCGCCACCCTGGCAGTCTGCTCATCGCCGGCTCGGCAGTGGCCGCGACCTCGCCGTCCGAGCCCGATAGGCATCTCCTCAGTTTTGCACATGCGGAGGCCAGTTTGGCGTCGCCCCCGATCGACCGCCCAATCACGTCCAATAGAGCCTCCGCCTCATTCGGCGTGAAGACGATGGGAATCAGCCGCCGGGCGCCATGGCGATAGATGCGCCAGACCCGCTCGGCCCTGTAGCCATCGGACATCGTGTGAGGATCATCGAAACCGTAATCACCATCATCCTGGTCCCATTCATCCGGGTCGGGTTCAAGACCGACTCTCAGGGACTCCAGGGCAGCCCTGTAATGAATCATGTGAGCAGGCGGGATACCGAATCGGTGCGCTATATGACCCTCGGAGAGCCCTGCATCGCCCGCGTCTATTAGGGCATCTGCGATGGACCGAAGCTTCTCCACCACCACAAAGTCGGGCGGCCTGCCGACCTCAGGCGCCCTCCACAGCATCGGCGCGCTCGGGCAGGCCATGGCTTCCAGTTCGGACGGGGCCTGCAAACGATCCCTCAGTGGCCCTCCGGGCAGGCGCGACAACTCGCCGAACAGCCGCTCAGGCGCAGAATCATCCGAGTACTTTTCGTGCAGACGGCGAGCGGTCTCCTCCATACGCTCTCTTAGGGCCTCAGGCTTGAAGACCACGGCAGACGCGCCGAACTGCCTGATCCAGGCCGCGATCTCAGTCAACCCGCGCACCCTGTCGCGCAGCACGACCGAACCGTCATCCAGAGTAGTCAGGATTGCGCTGGGGCGGTAAGCCACGTGCCCCCGTACCTTGTCAATCACGCGGAAGTCGTCAAAGAAACGCACCTCTACGTCGTACAGCGTACCGCTCATCTCCACGCCCCACGGCTCACGAAAGCACTCCTCAAGATCGAAGTCCTCGGGGTAGTCGAATGTAAGCCAGGTCTCGCGCAGTGACGAGATGCGCGATCCGCGCAGAAGGTTTACTCTCTCGCTAGAACCCAGCACCGCAAGGTACCAGTCGTCCTGCGCCCAATAGTAGACCGTCCCCAGAGGGCACACTACTTGCTCCTCCATACCGCCCCGGCGTGGGCGATACACGGTGAGCAACCGGTGACGCCTGGCAATGAACTCAGCGATGAACTCAGCGTGCCGCTCAAACTCGGCTCTCTGCCCACGCGGCCTGCCTTGGAAGTACCGAACCCACCTGCGCGATGCGTACTGACCGAGGGCGCTCGTATCGCCACTTTGCATTGCATACCGGATCAGGTTCCCCTCGGCTCTTGCAAGCGCTTTCCCCCTGTTCCCTACTTCGCGTTCGGTACGGATCAGGTCCAGAAGACGCGATACTTCTTCAGCGGTAAGGGCGTACGCTGCAGTCGGTATCCGCCTGGGCCTCACAGACCGGTTAACGACTTCGGCAAGCCCGTTGGCGATCAGCCCGTTGATAGCCGCCTCCACCCTGTATTCCTCAGTACGCAGGTGCTCTGCCACTCGGCGGACTAGGTCTTCACGACAAGGCCAGCTGTCGGTGGAATGCGCCAGTTCCTCTATAGCGAGTCAGACGGCGAGTTCTTCATCGTCCAGATGAAGTTCGCCGCCTGACTCTGGGGGGATAGCAGGTATGCAGTCTGTGACAAGTATCGTCCTTCCGCGAACATCCAGGCCAAATCCCTGTGAACTCGCTTTCTCCACATACCTACGTACAGTACGATCGGACACGCCCAGCGCCGTCGCCGCGTCGCTCAATCCCAGCGATGAGGGGTAAGCCTGCGAGACCAAGCCGATCAGAGACTCCAACCCCTGCTCGACCTTGCCCATCTCGAAGAAACCTCCATCCAAACGCTGCACTCAATGGTGGTTTTTCGCCATGATTCTAGCATTTCCTTCACATTTCTCGACTCCGCCGGAGCCTAGCACATCCGTCGTCGTCCATCATCATCGTCGTTAGTCATCCTCCCTGAAGGTCCCTCGCCGCCAATCGACGAATACTCGGGACATATGGCAATCTTCACTGTTCTCCACGATCCTCGTCTCACGGGAAAGACGTATTCACCATCGGAACCGTCTCTTCGAACATACCCTCTCTGCTACCCTTCGATCCGAGCTATACGGCGGCTCAGATTCGCGACATCCTCGATCGCGGAGCCAATGTCAATGAAGCGATCAGCGGCGGCTGGACGCCCCTCATGTTCGCTGCACGCCGCGGCGCCGACGTAGAGGTTATCCGGGCTATGCTTGCGGCGGGCGCCGACGTCAATGCGGCCGACTCGCAAGGCAGAACGGCATTCATATGGGCTGCATCTGAAGAGAGCAACCTCGAGGCGGTAAAGGCGCTGCTTGAGGCGGGCGCAGATGTGAATGCCAATGATGGTGAGGCACTATCCATGGCGGCCTGGGAGCACAGCTCGCCAGAGATGATTGAGCTGCTGCTGGCCGCAGGTGCCGACGTGCATGCCGGCGAGGACGACGACGGTCGAACACCGCTTGCTTACGCTGCAATGACCGCCTCCGACCCGCAGGTGATCCGCATGCTGCTTGATGCGGGCAGCGACGTCCACGTGCGCTATGAGGAGGGCTACACGGTTCTCATACTGGCGGCAGGAGACAACCGAAATCCCGAGATCGTCCGCATGCTCGCCAATGCAGGCGTAGACATCAATGCCGTCAAACAGCCTGAAGGGTGGACAGCCCTGATGATCGCGGCCCAAGCCTGCAAGTCCCGGGGAATCATTGACGCGCTCCTTGACGCGGGCGCCGACGCCACGCTCAAGTGCACAGATGGGAAAACCGCCTTCGACTACGTCAAGGGAAGGAAGTGGCTCAAGGGCACTGACGCGTACTGGCGCCTGCGCGATGCGAAGTACAAGTCCTATTCCGATTCCACAGACTAGCGGAGTAATGACAGACGGAGTCATCCTCGCGGAAAAGGCCTGTTAGCTGGCCTAGCCTCGAACGCCGCGCGGCAAAAACGGCTAGAGCTGGCATATCGCCAGTTTTCATCATTAGTTTCGGAGATACCCGCAATTTCTGAGTACATCGATTTCGGGAGACCGCCTGACCGTTTCCAAATCGCGAAAATCGGGGGGTATCCGGCCCGTCCGGGCGTGGAACCGGGCAAGGCGAATGTGATGACATCCCATCATATGTCTGAACTTGGCAATACCGTCCGGGTGATGGCATGTCATTCCGCCAGTTCGCCATATACTAGGTGGTTGTTGGCCTTAGGCGAGTCCCGCGCGGCACCGATTTGCCGACTGGCGGCACCCGGTCCAAATCGATGTACTCAAAAACTGCGTCCATCGGCGAGACTATCGGCAAAAAGTGACGGCTTGCCCGCTTGGATACCCCATTGGGTATATCGTTGGAGTTCAACGCGGATACGCGGTGGAATCGCTGACTTTTCGCCGCAAGACATGCCTCGCACCTCACCTAGTCTCCTCTAGGATAACCTGCCCGCGCAGCGCCGCATCCACGCCCATAGGCTATGGAATGCGCGCACCACAACCTGGCTTCCGCCGCGGCCGCAGTTGAGGATGATCCGCTGCCCTCTCGGCTAGGGCCAGCGTCCTGCCCGTCCCCACCGGTGCATGCAGCACGGCACATCCACTCTGGAACTGAACGAATGCCTTCTGATGATCGTCAAGGTTCACGATCGGCACACGCTGAGGTTCGGCAACCACATACCTTCCCACTGCATCCGTAGGATAGCTTGATCCCCTTGTGTACACATAGCCTCAGCCAACAGGCCGCGCGTGGGTAATATGGAACTTGCGTCCCTTACGCGTGTATTAGCCGCCTAGCTGCAGTCTCCTTCCGTACCAGCTCAACCAGTGGGACGGACTCGAGGCGTCCATGCAGGACGGACGATTGGAGATCAGCAACAACCGCCTAACGGGCCTGTTGCCGAACTCGTACATGAACACCCGATCATTCACAGGCTAACCGAAAGCGGATTCAGCACTACATGAGCGACATGCAGATCGCCGGGATCTGCCCGGGGCCGAACCTGAGCCGCCGCGATCTTCAGAGCAGGCTATATCCTTACCTGCTTCGGGGCTTGGAGATCACGAGAGCAAACCAGGTGTGGGGCATCGATATCGCCTGCATACGGCTCCGGGAAAGCTGGATGTATCTCGTAGCCGTCATAGACTGGTTCTCACGCTACGTCGTGGGATGGGAGGTGGATGAGACGCTCGAAATACCGTTTGTGCTGTCCGCAGTCAGGAGGGCGCTGGACGTAGCCAGGCCAGAGATACTCAACAGTGACCAGGGCAGCCACTTCACAAGCCCTCAGTACATGGCCCTCGTAAGTGGTGCTGAGGTCCAGATCAGCATGGACGGGAGAGGTCGAGCGTGGGACAGTATCCTCATAGAGCGGTTCTGGCGGTCTCTCAAGTATGAAGAGGTGTATCTCAAGGAGTACTCAATCCCGCGCGAGGCCAGACTTGGCATTGGGGACTACATCGGGTTTTACAATGACCTCAGGCCTCATCAAGCGCTAGCATACAGGACTCCGGCTGAGGTGTATCTGGGGTAAAGCAGGCGGACCGCCCCAGCAGTGTGGGGGGAGGTGCGATCCGCGGACGTTAAGGCGGGGGTCCTCTGCACGCTCAGGGCATAAGTCTCGCCATGTGTGGGTCAAGCCAGCGTCCCGGCACCCCGGCGGCTCCCGCAGGGCACCCCCTGGGGACCACGACAAGGACGACCCTCACCCCTCTCAAGCGCACGGGGCATTGCTTAAGAAACCCATTAGCGGTGTCTTGACGAAGGGGTCCACCATACTCAGAGGGCCCTCGACCGGCCCATGCGTAGTACCCGCTCGTGGAGACCTCAAGAACCCTGCACATGGCAGTTATGCTATGGGTGGCCTTCTCTCGCTGTATGAACCTGAACGCTTCTAGCGAGTCGGGATGGTCTCGCTGGCGAAGAAGGCCACGGCTGTTCTTAGTATCTCGCGCTCCTCCTGCAAGATCCGGTTTTCCCTTCGTAGTCGCCTCAGTTCTTCACGCTCAGAAGTGGTCAGGCCGTCACGTTGACCCTGATCTATATCCGTTTGCTTCACCCAGTTGCGCAGGGATTCGATGGACACCCCGAGATCCGCGGAGATCTCCCTAAGGCTCTTACCACTGGTCTGAACTAGCTTCACTGCCTCTGCCCTGAACTGCGGCGGGTACGGCGGTCTACTCTTGGGCATGCGGACACTCCTCCTCACTGACTATACCCTACACCGCGAAGCCTCTGAGTGTCCACAGAAACGGGGTAGGCTCACGCTTTGACAAGAGCTGACAACGAGTAGGCGTGTCAATCGTCCAATGTCTTTATTGGTGTTGCCGGCACACCCACGGCCACCGTCCTCGCTGGTATGTCCTTAACGACTGCTGCGCCGGCGCCGATTACGCTCCACCCTCCGACGCGTTTGCGATTGATGACGCAGGCATTAAGCCCAAAGTAGCAGCCTTCTTCGATGATCACGTCACCCGCAATGTTCACTGCAGGCATGCAGCTTGTAAAGTCACCAAGAATGGAGTCGTGGCCTACTTTGCAGTCAAGGTTGAGGAGGCAGTGTTTGCCTATGCTGATATTGGTTGTGAGTATCGTGCCTGCACAGATAATGCTGCCTTCTCCGATGGCTACGTGTTGCGACTTCCGCACACTGGGGTGAATGAGAGTTGCGAATCTGCGGTGGAACTGTTGAAGCTTGTCCACTAGGCGCTTGCGGAGCCGTGGGTCGCCGATAGCACATGCCACATAGACATCTTGGTCTAGTTCTCCGACGTGATCGATGGGGCCAAGGACTGGCTGTCCTTCTACAGTGGTTCCGGTTGCTCCGTCGTCTAGGAAACCCAGTAGCGACCATTCAGGCGATGCGACGTTTATCTCCTCTATCAGCCAAGCTACTTCGCGTCCGAAGCCTCCGGCTCCTACGATTGCGATGCGTTTCATGAGATCTACTACCTCCGCACGAATGTTGGCAAGGGCATTGATCTAGTGCTCGGCGGGGTCCGTATCCGTACCCGTGAACTCCGGCATTGTCGCATGTCCGTTGCTGCTGATTCCGTCATGCCTCAGCACTTTACCGACGGTCATTAGCAGTATCTTGAGATCTAGCAGTAGGCTCCAGTTGTCGACGTACCATACATCCAGACGGAATTTCTCTTCCCAGGTGAGGGCGTTCCTGCCGTTGACCTGTGCCCAGCCTGTGATGCCGGGCTTGACTTCGTGGCGTCGGGCTTGTTCTGGTGTGTAGCGGTCCAGATATTGCGGTAGTAGTGGACGCGGGCCTACGAGGCTCATCTGCCCGGTAAGTACGTTGAGGAGCTCCGGCAGCTCGTCTAGACTAGTTGATCGCAACATGCGACCAACTTGCGTTAGGCGCTGAGAATCGGGTAGTAGGCGACCGTCGGGTGCAGTCGTGTTTCTCATGGTGCGGAACTTGTACATGCGAAACAGCTTGCCATCCTTGCCGGGTCTTAGCTGGGCAAACAGCACGGGCCTCCCGAGGTCAGCCGTGACAAGTAAGCTGACAATCAGGAAAACCGGCGATAGCACCAGTAGACCGATTATTGCCGCCAGTACATCTACCGTCCGTTTCACAGCGTTGCCAACCATGAAAATGCACCGCCCGAATCGTCGACTTGCTGATTACGATTGAGTTACTCTACTGAACCTCGTTGTCTCCCTTTGCGCACGCACAAGGCTCAGCTGCTCTGACCCGATCGGGGGTCTATCTCGACCGCTCGTTCCCTGCGCGATGGATGTTGTCGCCTGGGTCATAGCTTTCCACGTGCCGCTGCGCTGTATAGAGCAAGCCACACTTTGTTGCAGACGTCTCGGTCTGCCGTACTACACCCGTCCGTTCTAGAGATCAAGGTCCCCTAGGCGTGTCATTTGACGCTGTCTGATACAAAGGCTATCAGCACAACCGGCATATTCGCACAGTGAGCATGTGAGATTGGTGCTGATTCTGGTCATTGCTGCCCTCTGCCATCAACGCATCGAGAGAGGCTTGCACCGCCGGTAGTCACAGAACAGTCAATGTTGCCATCTCCCACCGCGCCACTATCCTCCCCTGCTTCAGGCACTGACTTGCTTGTATCCGGCAGATCCGACTGAATCCACATTTCTCAAGTGAGCAGTGATTGTTTCGTAAGCCCTTGATACGGTGTAGTACTCCTCCAAGTACGCACGTCCTCTGCGACCCATCTCACGGCGAAGCTCCGCGTCTCTAGATAGCCGACCTATGGCTGCCATGAACCCATCTAGGTTGCCATTCTCAACCCAGATGCCACTACCAGATTCACGCAAGACATCCTTGATGTCAGTATTGACGTCTGTTGCCGCGATGATTGGTACGCCAGCCTCCATGTACGCAGTAAGCCTGGATGGGAAATTGGGTATGGTGAATCGTGGGTCGAGGAGAATCAGACCCACATCGCATACTGTCAGCAGTTCATCGTACCGATCTTTGGGCAAGGCTCTCAGCAGTCTGGCATTCTTGTGCTGGCCATTCCTCAGATGCGCATCAATGCGGTCATACTCAGTCCCCGAACCCACAATCAAGAAGAAAACATCATTCCTGCCCTTTGAACTGTCTAGCGCCTCCAGCAGGAAATCCAATCCTTGCGGCTTTCCAAGATTACCTCCGAACACCAGCAGAATGGAATCGTGAGGTATCCCCCAGTCGTCCTTTACGTGCGCGCGGTTCTCGGTAGAATCGTGCACAGGTCTGGGGTCTATGCTGTTCGGGCATACCTCTAGCGTAGTCTCTGGGATGTTGGGGTTGTGGGCCAGCAAGTACCTCACATTGGCTGGAGACATGCAGCCTATGTAGTCAGACAAGCAATAAAGCCGTTTCTCCTTCCCACGGAAGTAGCGCCAAACTAAGCTACCATGACTAATCATCCCCAAGTCCACTGCGTTTTGAGGGAATATGTCCTTCAGTAGAAGATAGGACGTACATCCGTCTCTCCGCTTGACATCATCGACAACCCTCTCAAAAGTCACCGGCGGTGTTGCATACAACACAAGGTCAAATCGTATCTCTCCGAGGTATCTCCGTATGGCGGACGTGAATTGATGCTGGATCAAAATCGTGGAAATGGCCTTTTCAATGACATTCGCCTTTGTGATATTGCCGGTTCGTACTCGTAGAATAGTCACGCCATCCTTTGTGGTAAGTTCAGTTGGTCTACCGCTACGACGCTGTGAAGGACACACAATGTACACGTCGTCCCCGCGATCTCTGAACTCCCTCATTAGGTCCGTATATATTCCACGTTCCGAGATGCTTTCGATATCTGATAGTGTTAGAAACAGTAGTCTCAAGGGATACACCAACCTTGCCGAAGATCTCATCCCTAGGCTCTGCTACCCTAGACTAGTGGCAGCGCTGATCCCCTAGTTCTGGCGAGGAATCGTCAGAATCACGATGGTCATAGGCTCCGGAGCAGATGCTATTCGTTTTCGACACGTGCAAAATCCGATAGCCTACAGATTCTCCCGGTACCACACATAGCGCTTCACATAATCTGTGTAACTCAGGACGATCCGCGCTACTTTCTCCGACACATTTGGCACGGCATAGTCACGGACCAACAGCAACGTGCGATCTGTTCCTCTTCCTTGAGCCTGAAGGATATTCAGACCTCTGAGAACCGTCTCCAGATCCAACCCAGTCATCATCACTGAGGCTTCTTCCATGCCCTCTGGACGCTCATGTGCATTGCGTATGTTCAGCGCGGGGAAGTTCAGTATTGACGATTCCTCAGTGATCGTGCCACTGTCAGAAAGAACAGCATGAGACGAAATCTGCAGCTTTACATAATCGCTGAAGCCTAGAGGGCGAACGAGCTCAACCAGGGAGTTCAGCTGGACACCCTCAGCATCCATTCGTTTCTTTGTGCGGGGGTGAGTTGACACAATCACACGCTTGCAGTATTCAGCTGCTAGCCCATTGAGCAAATCAATCAGCTTCCGAAACTGCCGGCTGTCGTCGATGTTCTCCTC
Source organism: Clostridia bacterium (assembly GCA_034926675.1). Lineage (NCBI taxonomy): Bacteria > Bacillati > Bacillota > Clostridia > Clostridia bacterium. Next base: position 20,693 of record JAYFQW010000034.1, read on the forward strand.
ACGATGTGCACTGACGACGAAGTAATCATATTGACTGAGGCCAAGCCTGTCCAATACGTCCGAAGCGTCAATCTTGGGTTTGTAGTATGATAGCACCTCATACATCGGACTGCCTGTCTTGATGACCCTATCAGGCGGCAGCCCTTCGCGCAGCAAGTATTCACGAGAGATAGCGCTATAAGGCATATTGATGTCACTGATGTGGTCCACTATCCGGCGGTTGATTTCCTCAGGCACTCTTTCATCGAAGCAACGGTTTCCGGCTTCCATATGAAACACCGGAATCTTTCTTCGCTTGGCTGCAATCGCTGCTAGGCAGCTATTTGTGTCCCCCAATATCAGAACAGCATCCGGCTTGACTTCCGCCATTACCGAGTCGGATCGGGCAATAACCAAACCAATGGTCTCTGCCGGCGTGCTGCCTGCCGCGTCTAGATAGTGGTCAGGCTGCCTGATCTCGAGATCCTCGAAGAATATCTGGTTCAGCTCATAGTCATAGTTCTGTCCAGTGTGGACTATGATATGGTCCATATACCTGTCCAGCGCAGCCATTACCCTGGAAAGACGTATTATCTCCGGACGGGTTCCGACTATTGTCATGACTTTTAGCTTGCTCATTGCTTTACCTCGCGGAAGTAGGTGTCGGGCCGCTTCGGGTCGAAAACCTCACTCGCCCAGAAAATCACCACCATGTCAGTGGACCCTACATTCTCGATGGAATGAGTGTAGCCGGGCGGGATGTCTACAACCCTGAAGTCCTCACCTGACACCTTCATCTCTACCATGTCTCCGGTTCTCAGATGCCTCAGCCGAATAATCCCCGTGCCCTCAACCACGAAGAATTTCTCAACCTTCGTATGGTGGTAGTGGTTGCCCCGGGTAATCCCAGGTTTAGTCCTAGAGACAAAGACCTGACCTATGTGAGGTGATTTGATGAACTCAGCGAGAGCGCCCCGGACATCAGTCTTCTGCTCAAGATCGTATGCCAGATCACTACCATCCAGGTATGAGAGGTAAGTGGCATAGAGGCAGGCAGTGAATCGGTCTGAGAACTCAGGAAGCATACACGTCATGCGACTATCCCGGAAAGACTGGATGGTCTCTGCCAGGTCACCAAGCCTGACGGCAAACCCTTTGATTTCTTCGGCAAAGCGGAAACCTGGACCTGCCGGCTTGCCATCGATCTCATCCAGGAGCGCTGCAACAACATCGTCTACATAAACGAGTCCCAGTTCTCTGTCAGGATCCACTATCGTGATGGGCAAGTCCCGTGCAATGTTGTGACAAAACGTTGCTACAACTGAATTGTAGTTGGGACGTGACCACTTGCCAAAGATGTTCTTGAAGCGGAACACAACTGTCTCTGCACCGGACTCGTCTGCAAACTTCTTCAGTTCTTCCTCGGCCCGTCGCTTGCTGATGCCATAGGGATTATCCAGTTCTGCTTGGATTGATGAAGACATGATGATTCTGGGGTTCTTGTTGGCAGTACGAAGTGTATCACACATTGATCTTGTGAACTCGGCGTTCCCAGCCATATACTCATCAGTGCTCTCGGGTCTGTTTACGCCGGCAAGATGCACAATAACATCGGCTATGTGCAGCGCCTTGTCGAGTTTGTCTCTCGAATCGTTCGCTTCATATTCCAGAACACGTATATCATCACGTCCAGAAAGCATCTGGATCAGATTCCTGCCTAAGAACCCCCCGGAACCAGTCACCAGGATCGTCTTCAATGTTGCCACTCCTCAAGCTCCTTCCGGACATATTCCAGTTTCAGTAGCATCTCAGCAAGTTCATTCACTGACAACCGGCGCGTGTTATGAGAGTTGTAGTCAGACGCCACGGTGATCTTCTCATGCCCCGCCACAAAGTACTTATCATAGTTCAGATCCCTATTATCGGCCGGAATACGGAAATATCCTCCGAGATCCTCAGCTCTGGCCATCTCTTCACGATTCACTAGGGTCTCATAGACCTTCTCGCCGTGTCGTGTGCCTATGATCTCAATTGGGTTAAGGGCACCGAATATCCTCTTGAGGGCCAATGCTAGCGTGTTTATTGTTGCAGCCGGTGCTTTCTGAACAAAGATGTCCCCGGGCTCTCCATGCTGAAATGCATACACCACCAGATCTACAGCATCATCTATCGACATCATGAATCGAGTCATTTCCGGATCGGTAACGGTGATTGGGGCTCCCGCCTTGATCTGTGATACGAAAAGAGGTATCACAGACCCGCGTGATGCCATTACATTGCCATAGCGAGTACCACACAACACGGTTCCTCTATCCACAGCTGTTCTGGACTTTGCCACCATGAGTTTCTCCATCATGGCCTTGGAAATACCCATGGCGTTCACTGGATAGACGGCTTTGTCTGTGCTGAGTACGACTACTCGACTCACACCGTTTTCTACAGCGGCATTCATCACATTCTCCGCCCCGACTGCATTCGTCAGCAGGGCTTGCATCGGGTAGAACTCACACGAAGGCACCTGTTTCAAAGCAGCCGCATGGAATACGTAGTCAACCCCAGTCATCGCATCGCGCAGGCTTCCATAGTCCCGCACATCGCCGATGCAAAAGTGCAGTTTGGGGTTGGAGTACTCAAGGCGCATGTCGTGCTGCTTCTTCTCATCTCTGCTGAATATGCGTATTTCGCCAACGCTGGAATCCAGGAACCTACGCAGGACCGCATTCCCAAATGTCCCAGTCCCACCCGTTATTAGAATAGCATTCCCTGTGAAATGGCTGCTTCCTTCCCTAATCACTCCGAGTCTCACCTTCGCTCTCCATTCCCTCGTTACCAGCAGTGTCGCGGATAGTGCCACTTGGGCGTTTTTCATTGTCTCATGATTCCTAACAAAGGTGTATCCCTATGGGTCCACTCACCGGTCTCTGACACCAGGTAGACAAACAGGGCGCGTTGCAGCAGATGGATTGGCCTATGAAAACTCGCGGCCAAGGAGTCGTGTTGCTACGCGTTAGGCCTCGTGTTGTGGCTGGTTTCACGCACTCTCTTCGGTTCCGGGACCTCCGTCCGGGACAGAATTGCCTTCTGAGCTGCGCTAGTCTCCACACGCTTTACGATTCATGCGTCGAGAGTTCCGATCTCAACAATGCGTGTCCCTTTGAGTTGGCTTCTGGTATTTGCCGACGGCTCGCCCACCTTGATCTCCGCCATCCTAACCAGCAGAAGAGCTAACCGGCAGACAGAAACGTGCGCTCTGATCTGGTCGGAAACGCGATGGTACATGGGCCTCAAATCCAGTGATGACTCAAGCGTTCGGAATGCCGCCGCCACCTCGAGGGGTTGCTTGTTGCTTGTAGCCCAGGTCTACGTCTTCAGCTGAGAGTGTATCGTCGCAGGTCTTGATCAGATACTTGCCATCCATGCGGGCCTCTTCTTTGATTTTGGCCCGCTGGATTCGGGGAGCGCCCTTCTACTCCAGCGCCAGATGCTTCCCGAACCTGCAGCTTGCCATGATCGCGCATACAGCCCTAGAATGCGGCTCTCCCGCGATGTATCTGGGACCCTCGGTAGGGCTCAGCCAAGCTAGCGGGCCCTTAGTTCCTCCCGCGTGCGTATTCACTGTCGAACCCGGGATTCCCCTGACCTAGATCAATGAAGCTAGTGACTGGACATAACCCTTGCCGTTAGCGAGGACGACCCTCACCCCACCTTGCCGTATCCGAATCGTGCCCTGAAGTAAACGACAGCCCTGCTCCATAGCACAGTCAGCTGATGTGGACCGCTTCCACCAGCTATTCCGACAGAATCCTGCCATATATCTCTAGTAGCCGCCCTGTGTTTGTCTCTACACAGTGTGCTCTCAACGCACGCGCCCTAGCATTCTCAGAAAATGATGCCGCTAGGTCATCGTTTTGAAAGATCTCGCATACATAATACGCTAGCATATGCGGTGCGTTTGCCTGGTACATGAAGCCTTCGCTCTCATGTGTCAGCATATCAGGTATCCCGCCAACATACGAAGCTACACAGGGAACTCCTAATAGCATGGCCTCGCCCAGTGAATTCGGGCTATTCTCGATTGATGATGGACACACGAATACGTTTGACTTCAGGTATCGGTGACACATTTCTTGCTCGCCCAACAGTCCTGTGAAAACGACATTCTCCTCAAGCCCGTACTTTCTCATTAGTCGCCCAATGTACTTTCCATAGTAAGTCATGAGTATTCTGTCTCTTAGGGTGTCTGGTCTGGCTATATTCCGTCCGCCCACATAGATTTTGCAGTCAGGAAAACGCTGCAAGACTAGGGGCATTGCTTCTATAGCATAGTGTAGACCTTTTGCTGGATACTGACCTTGACTGACGAAAATGGAGTGCCTCTCACATTCACTGACACTCCATCTGTGTTTGTAGAACTCACTCCTCAGACTCTCATTGCACAGATGATACTGCACATTCGGATGGACCTGCTGACTCCAAGCTCTATCCCATGTAGTTCGGCCAATCACATGGTCTGACTTCGCTATTGCTTCAATCTCGTTTCTTCCTCTCGTGCGATACAGTCTCTGCAGACCAATTACGCTATCCCGCCTCAGCAGATTCCTGACTGTGAAGCCGTGAACAACTCTCCAGGGCAAATCTGCGCGGACGTGTGCTGCGATTAGGGACACTACTCCCTGAATTGAGATAACGACCTTTCTGTTCTGTCTCTCGCAGGCATTCACTGCAGCAAGTGTATGAGCCAATTCTGTTCCGTGAATATGCACAATATCAGGCCGGACCTCGTCAAGAATGGCGTCTAGGATCACATTGTTATCAATGAGTCTTCTGTCATTGTCTCTTGCAGGCCTAAAGGCATAGTATGTGATCTTCCTTCCTTTCATCTTGGCGAAGGCACTCACGCCCTTTTGAGGAAATGCAATCGAAAGCTCAATTCCTTCTTGATTGGCCAGCTTTTCCGATGCCCGTATCAGCCAACCACCGAACGGAGACACGGTTTCATTCATCAACAGGCTGGCTTCAGGTAGTGGAATGTTCACGAACCACAAGACTCTCATGTGATCCACCTCTTGCTGCTTTAGCACCAATACCTTTGATCTCCATAAAGTACAACGGCGTTACCAAGGGAAAGAACCATACATTCTGACCTGCAAAGGTTACGGCCAAGATGGCAAACAGCAGTCTGTCATTCTTTAGTATGCTCAATAGACGATACAGGACAAGAAAGAGCATGATGTACCCATACCGAACGCATATCTGGCCGAAAGAATCCCATGGCGCTATGGTGATGTCTTTGTAGTACAAGTCGTAGCCGCTATTCCCCATTCCAAGAATATATCGGCTGCCAACACTGAGGGCTTCTAGCAGTGGATCAAACCTGGTGGCGAAAGCCGCACTTCCGAATAGCTTGTACGTGTAATGGTAGATTGATGCTTCTCTTATGAAGCCGCCGAACACAGCAACAGACACGACAACCAGCAGTCTCGCTCGTCTGTCATTCTTGAAGATATCGAAAGCTATCACTGCGAAAACGAGCAATCCCGCGGTCGACTTTGTGAGGATAATCGCAAGCGAGTAAAGAATGATTGTGAGGACGTTCCTTCTTTCAGTACACCTAACATATGAGTAGAGCCCCAGGTTCAGCAGCATCTGAAATGCACCCGGCTCCCACGCTATGCCCGCGTTTCTCCTCACAATGTCACCATCAACCAGCAGAACGTTAAAGAGAAGAGCTGTCCTATGACTAGTGTGATAGTAATGATAGACGGGCAGCCTATACACCAGGCCCGGCAAGAGAGTATAGACCAGCACCCCTATCAACGAAAGCACAGCAGCGACGAATATCGGCCTTTCAATGCAGTTCAGGTATTCATCGATTGCGTATTTCTGACTCACTACGAAACCTAACAGGAAGCAAAGCGGAAAGTACAGATTCAGTATGCTCATCTGACCCACGGATGCTACATTTCCCAAGTCGTAAATTGAGCTCATAGCGAAAACGAGCATGAACGTGATCAGTACAGCTGTCTGATTGAGCCTAATCCTGTTCACGTACCTAGCATTCAGCCCGACCAGCAGTAGAACCAGTGTCGCCCTTATGGGATTAGGTACCAACGGAGAGAAACTAATCATAATCAGGATAACAGCTTCGATATGCCTACTATGAGTTCTGTTCATTATGGGGAACCTCTTTGCTTTCAATTCCATGCTGATCGCTGCGATGCTCGATACGTAGATTCTTCCTAGTGCTCCCCATGGATCACACCAGCAGACAAAGTACTAGTGTTTGCCTGGCATTTCGCTCTCTATCATGCTCAGAATCCTGGCACAGGCTTTGATGTTGTTCTTCTCGCTTATGGCGAATTCTCTCGCTCGCGCTGCGAACTCGCATCTTTTTTCTCTCGTGAGGCTGAGCACTTCCACTATCTTGCTCCTCAGCGATTCCAATGAATTGTCGCCAACATAGAAGAAATGATCATCAAAGTCGTCTGGAATGCCGTCCAGTTTGTAGGCAATAACCGGATTGCCCGACAAAAGATACTCCATGTTCTTAGACGGGAACGAGTACTTGGCAAATCCCTCTGTGTTCTGTCTCGGATTAACTAGAATAGTTGCGCTCTGCTGCAGTTTGACTGCTTCGGTATTGGACAGCTGGCCCAGAAACCGAATCCTATCATCTTTGCTCGCACAGCATCTCACGAAGTCCTCGCAGTCTCCTCTGCCGCATATTAGCAGGCGGGTATTTGGATCGTCAATGCCAGAGAATGCTCTCACCAGATTAGTAACCCCATACTCTTTCGCTAGAGTACCCGTGTACAGAATAGTCTTGATGCTCTCTGCCTTCGGCCTCGGGCTGATAGGCATACTATCTGAGGATATACTGACAACACCTTCAACGACAATGTAGGGGCGCTGCCCTACGTTCAGGACGTATTTCATATCCTCCGTCAGCAAAACAAATGAGTCCACATGCCTGAGATCGCGGTGGAACTCCCTCAGGTCGATTGCCTTCAGTATCTCACAGACAGCCGACTGCTTATTTCCCAGGCGCATCAGATGAGGAAGGTCTGTGACAATCAAGCATAGGTGGATCGATGGATCTTGTTCCTTCGCGTAGACTGCGGCCTGCAGGAACGGTGTGTGTGCTGAGTATATTATAATAGCCTTCCTGGCAGTATCTCTCAATATGAACTCTCTCGTCTCTTTCCTAACGGAATTCCTTCTGGATATGTTCCGATACCCCCACAGATTGCAGAATGGCACATACTTGCACCGAACCAGGCCATCATAGGTATCCTCACATTTCCCGACGAATAAGTCCCTGTAGTCGTTGGGATAAGCCCCAACATACGGAGCAGATACTGCTTCCAGGTGAACACCATCAGCTCTCGCAAAACCATCTATCAGATTCCATTGCAGTTTGTTTGCAGCGTAACCAACTGGTCCCCTGGATTTGGCCAGGATTCTCTCTTCCGTATGCGGATCAAAAAAACCGCCTATGAAGAGGATGTTCATGTCCAGCAACCCCAGTCCTTCTGTAGATTGACATGTCGGATGTTGGCGCGGGTAGAGTTCCCCTTCCAAAATCGATCCATTACCATATGACCACAAACCTCACAGGATCGTAGATCTTGTTGGTGACTCCATTCTGCTCAAGTCAAGAGCTCCCGCCGACAGACTGCTGTATCTGGCCGACTCACAATGCCCTGCACTGTTCCATTCTCAGGAAAAACATGATCAGCCCCCCAAAAGGGACGTGACACGCGGATACGACATAAGCATCGCCCTGTGACACAACGCCATCTGAGGGGCAAGGCTTGCCAGCATAAGCCCGACCACTTGCTAATCTCCAGCTTCAGATCTTCCGGTACATCCCGAGGGCCCCAGAACAGATACCGTCATACGCGCAGCAATGCTTGCCCTCTATGTCCCCGGGGTACAACTCCGACCTCAGCTGAGTAACTACAGCCCGGTAATCACTTCGCGGCAGGCTCTCGATACCTCAAAGATCTGGATATCCACTCGATCGTCCTGCGGAGTCCCTCCTCTAGTCCAACAGTTGCCCTGAACCCCAGGAGTCTCTGAGCGCCCGCCGTTGACGCCTGTGAGAATCGGACCTCCCCATCCCTTGCGGGAACATGGTCGATCAAGATCTCCCTGCCTAGTACAGAACATACCATCCGTGGAACATCGGCAATAGTAACCGAAAGCCCAGTGCCAATATCTACAGACTCGCCGTTCAGTCTCTCAGCCTGTATCGCCAACACACTTGCCTTTACTACATCGTCGACAAATACGAAATCCCTGGTTTGACTGCCATCGCCGGTAACAGCGACGGGCAATCCCGCCACACCATTCCTGATGAATGCTGGAATAGCTGGCACAACTTCTCCTGCAAACGGCTGCCTTGGCCCATATACATTGAAGTACCGCAAGCATATTGTCTCGAGTCCGTAGGCGGAACAGAAGACCTTCATGTACAGTTCACCGGCCAGCTTACTAGCCCCGTATGGCGTTCTGGGCTCCAAAGCGCCGTTAGTGTCACCCTGCAGGGTTGCCGATGGATTGCCGTACACGGCAGACGAACTCGCAAACACTACGCGAGATACTCCAGCATCGCGCGCAGCCACTAGTGTGTTCAGCGTGCCAGACACGTTCACATCATGGGTTTCCACCGGATTGTTGACGGAATGCGGAACCGAGGCGATCGCGGCGAGATGATACACCGCATCGATTCCTCTGAGAGTACGCGTGAGACCGTCGATGTCTCTGATGTCTGCTTCCAGCAGTTCTATGTCTCCTAACGCGTCCAACAGATTATCACGACTGCCAGTACTGAAATTATCAATGACTCTCACACAGTATCCTTCTCGAACCAGGGCTTCAACCAAGTGCGAGCCTATGAACCCGGCGCCTCCGGTAACAGCAACGTTCACCAGGAATCTCCCCTTCTTCTTGGGTATGTGAACACGTCTACGCAAATGGCGCTACCCAAACTTGATTGGTTCAGGATCAACCTCATGATACACCCAGAATCTCGCAGGCGAGTCGTAATCCCTGTACAGCTCTTCTCCTGCTGTCCTACGGGAATCGCTTGTACCTCGCCCCAGTCCTGTTCGGGCAAGCCAAACGCACGCTCAGCCTCTTCCGGGACAATAGCCTAGCACACCTGCCCTAGGCAACTCACGATAGGTTCCTTTGCCTCGGCCTGCCATGCATTTGGGTAAGTTGACTATTCGGGCAAGTGCCTGCGCGGGTGTCCCTATCTTGCCAGTGGATGGCACTGCCAGTCAATGAGACCGGCCATCTCGCTTTCGGCGCAGGAAGGAACATCACTTCCCCAGCAATTCCTTAGCTCTCATGATCGCATCTAGCGTGTCTTGCCCCAGGTTGCTGGCGATCCAGGCGGCCATTCGAGTCTTGATCCTCTGTCCAGCAGTTATCCATGAACCAGCAAAGTGGTGAACCGCATAAGTGTTGTCGGTTATCTGCCATTTTCCTTCTATTCTCGGAGGGCTAAACCACTCCCGCGGATATATGTGAACACCGTGCGTCAACACCTGGTAGTTTTCATCAGGCGTAAGGCCGTGCAATTCTCTCGAGAGGGCTGATATTGTGCAGACATTCGTGGTGATATCCATGGCCCCATTGGGCAAGATGAACGTACGCCTATCGTAGCAGTCCAGATGATCCTTAACCCAAAGGTTCCCTGGCTGAGCACCAATGACACCAGCGGGTATGTACCCGGGTTGCTCAAAACCCGAGAACGCTTCATGGCCTAAGAAGGGATGTAGCGATTTCAGCACCTCTACATCAGTGTCCATGTAGATCCCGCCATGGTGATACAGAACATGCAGTCTTGCGTAGTCGCTCACGAATGCCCACTTGCGTGCTTCGTGCGCCTGGCGACAATACTCGTTGGCTGATATGTCGAAGTTGTCCTCGTTCCACTCGACTATCTCGTACCCCGGCAGGTGTCTTTCCCAGCTGGCTATGCAATTCTGCACTAATTCTGGCTTCTTCCCCCCACCAAACCAACAACAATGAATGACCTTGGGAATCATGTGCTTTCACACCCGTTTCACCGAGTAATAGCTACATCCGACATACTCCATGATTCTGAACAGCAAACGCAGGCGGGTCCAGATAATGTAGGCTTCTAGTAATGGGCCAAGCTGCCTGCGCGCAGCCGCGGGTCGCACGACAAACCGACCTGCTATCGATGGCCGCATGCTAGCGCCAGGTAGCTCCACACCCTGGAACCCCGCACTTCATAAGCAAGCAAGAGGTCCGACTCATGGCCGACAACGCCCTGACGGCTCAGTCACCGTCAGCCGAAGTGATGCATATTGGGTTGCCAACGAACCATTCCGAGAACCATCCTCCGGTCTCCAGTTACCCAGTACACACGATCTAAGGAAATCCACAAGTATCTCTCGTGCTTGCTCTGGTCCCTCAGCCGCATCCAAAGCTGCCGCTATCTCACTCATGGCCACACTTGAGGTTTCCACATTCAACTCCGCATCCTTCGCCACGAATATCTTCCTGTGCTTGGTCGTGGTCGCCACTTCTTCGGTGGTCAGCATCTCCTCGAACAGTTTCTCTCCAGGGCGTACTCCGGTGTAGACAATCTCTATGTCCTTTCCGGGCTTCATGCCGGATAGACGAATGATCTCCTCTGCCAGCCGGGTTATCCTGATTGGCTCGCCCATGTCGAGACAAGTATCTCGCCGCCCTTGCCCATGGCGCCCGCCTGGATCACTAGCTGCACGGCCTCTGGTATGGTCATGAAGTACCTGGTCATGTCGAGGTGGGTCACGGCAACAGGCCCGCCTTCAGCTATCTGTTTTCGGAACATGGGCACCGCACTTCCCCGGCTGCCGAGCACATTATCGAACCTCACGGCCATGAACTTGGTCTGGCTCGCAGCCCCTATAGACTGCACCACCATCTCGGCAGCGCGCTTGCTCATACCCATCACGCTGACTGGGTTCACAGCCTTGTCGGGGGAGATCATCACGAACCGCTTCGCGCCGTGCGTGTGCGCCGCGCGGGCCACATTCTTGGTTCCGAACACGTTGTTCGTGAGCGCTTCCTCTGGGTTGGCGTCCATCAGCGGCACGTGCTTGTGCGCAGCGGCGTGGAATACCACGTCTGGATGGTGCAATCCGAATACTCTGTCTATCCTGTCAACATCGCGGATGTCCGCGATGACCGGGCACGTCTTGAGCTTGGGAAACTTGCGCCCGAGGTCGTGCTCTATCTCGAATATGCTGTTTTGCCCGTGTCCGAGAAGGACTAGCTGCCGAGGTTCGAACCTAGCCATCTGCCGACATATCTCCGAGCCTATGGAACCGCCTGCGCCTGTGACCAGTACAGTCTGGTCGGCTAGATATGCGCTGATCTGATCCAGGTCAAGGTGCACGGGTTCACGGCCGAGAAGATCCTCGATCTGGATGTCGCGGAGCTCCTTCACACTGACCTTGCCGTCTACAAGCTCATACATCCCGGGCAAGGTCTTGATCTTCACTTTAAGATCCCGGCACGCGTCCATAGCCTCGCGTATCACGGTCCCTGGCGCTGACGGCATCGCTACTATCGCTTCATTCACGTCATACCGCTCGATTACCTCGCCCAGCCGTCTCCTAGTGCCCAGCACCGGAAGGCTGTTTAGCACCCCTCCGCGCTTGGCGGATTCGTCGTCGATGAACCCCACGGCGGACCCGCCATTGCCATTGGATCCGCCATTCCCGCTGAACTGGCACTCCCTCGATATCTCTGCAAGCAACCTCACCCTGAACCGGCTCACTCCGACCAGGGCCACGGCCACAAGATACGATATGAGCAAGGCTCATCTGGCTAAGGCGACCGCAGGCCACGCAATCATGAGCGCTTAGTCGCAAACGTAGCCCATGGTGACGCCGGCGGTCACTGCCATCGGATCCCGCACACTCGAGTGCCTCCATAGCCGCTGATACATCCCGAATATCGACATCACGAAAATCCTGACGGGCACCGTGGCTCACCATGCCCGTATGCACGATTCAGCCAGATCAGGAGAAACGGCAGAGTCGAACCTCACCAAGAGGCCGATGATGTCGGCCGCCATGAGGATCGCCGCCTCGGCCAGCAGATACCCGTATTGAGATATCCGCCAGGTCTTCGGAATCACCATGCCACTTCCTTCCCTGAGTGCGCCACAAACAGCAAACCCTATCAGAAAGCCGGAGTGGTACCTACCCATGTCGTGAATGGAGCAACTCCAGCAAGCTAGATCCAGTTCTGGGTTCAGCCAGTCAGGGCTCGATCTAGCTACTCGCGAGGCTTTGACTTGTCGCGTTGGTTTGAACGTGCTCTATGGTACGCCGGATGCTCGGTCACGCTCTCAACTCCGGGACCCACGTTCCTCGGGATTGCTCCCAGTATGGGCAGTCCCAGCACGGCTTCCACTTCCTCGGCCGACTTCATTAAGGTGTCGGCGAATTCCATGATGAACGCCATTCCCACTCCGACGAACACGCTCAGAACCCCGGCAGTGGCAGCGTTCAAAAGCTTGCGGGGCTTCACCGGACTGGTCGGAACGGCTGCCGGGTCTATCCGCCATATGTCCGATGTCTGCATCTGCTCGGTGATGTGCATCCTGGGCCCGCGCCGACGCCATCTGCGTCTCGGCTTTGACGCCCTGCTTCAGCAGTTACTCCCGCATGGGGTTGGGGCTGGACACCGTGTGCCAACCACCTTAGCGACTGCCGAGTTGAGGCCAGCTTGACCTCGCGGTCCGCAACGGGCGCCAGATCCTTCTGATCTGCGCCTGCTCCTCGGCGGAAGGCTCGGGTAGCAGCGCAGCCTGCCATCTCCTCCGCCTGCGCCCCTACCCCACGCTGTCCTGCGCCGCCTGCATCCCCTGCTCCGCAAGCACCGCCTGCAGCACAACCCCCACGCCTTCCGGATCCAACCTACCAAGGTCATCCTGTAGTTCCTCTGCCCATGTGCGAATCCGCGCGGGCTCTGGCGGATCCTCCCTGGACACGAATATCTGGGTGTGCTTCGTGCTCATCGCGCGTTCAGCTGTGGTGAGTATCTCCTCGAACAGCCGCTCCCCTGGCCTAGTCCCAGTGTATTCGATCTTGATGTCCTCGCCCGGTTCGCACCCGGATAGGCGTATGATCTGCTCGGCCAGTTCCACGATCTTCACAGGCTCACCCATGTCGAGGATGAACACCTCTCCGCCCTGACCCATAGCGCCTGCCTGCATCACCAGCTGAACGGCCTCGGGTATGGTCATGAAGTAGCGGGTCATGTCGGGGTGAGTCACCGTGACGGGCCCGCCCTCTGCTATCTGCCTTCGGAAGATAGGAACAACGCTGCCGCGGCTTCCGAGGACGTTGCCGAACCTCACGGCCATGAACTTGGTCTTGCTCTCAGTGCCAATAGCTTGTACCACCATCTCGGCCGCGCGCTTGCTCATGCCCATCACGCTGACGGGGTTGACGGCCTTGTCGGTGGAGATCATCACGAACCTTCTGGCGCCGTGCTTGTCAGCAGCCGTGGCAACGTTTCTGGTGCCGAACACATTGTTGGTCAGCGCCTCTTTAGGGTTGGCCTCCATGAGCGGCACGTGTTTGTGCGCTGCAGCATGGAACACCACGCTCGGCTTGTACCGCTCAAACACCATGTCTATCCTGCTAGCGTCGCGGATATCCGCGATCACCGGGAACGTCTTGAGCCTGGGGAACTTGCGCTTCAGGTCCTGCTCTATCTCAAATATGCTGTTTTCGCCGTGCCCGAGGAGCACTATGTACTGAGGCTCGAACCTCGCCGCCTGCCGGCATATCTCCGAGCCTATAGACCCCCCGGCCCCTGTCACTAGCACCTTCTGCCCTCGGAGATAAGCCCCGATCTCGTTCAAGTTCAGCTGTACAGGCTCCCGACCCAGCAGGTCCTCGATCTGGATATCCCGCAGTTGCTTGACGCTGACCTTGCCGTCTACAAGCTCGTACACCCCGGGCAGGGTCTTGATCCTCACCTTGAGATCCCTGCATGCATCCATGATCTCGCGGATCACGGTCCCGGGGGCAGACGGCATCGCCACAATGACTTCGTTCACGCGACGCTGCTCGATGATTCTAGCCATCTGATCCCGCGTCCCCAGCACCGGCAGGCTGTTGAGCACCCCTCCGCACTTGTCGGGGTCGTCGTCTATGAACCCCACAGCAGTCAGTCCCATCTCTGGATGGGCGAGCAGTTCCTTGGCCACCATCGACCCGGCAGATCCGGCTCCCACGATTGCTACCCTGCGACCGTTCCCGTTGGATCCGTTGCTGCCATTGGATTGATGATTCCTTGAGATCTCCGCCATCAACCTGACCCTGAATCGGCTCAGCCCAATCAAGGCCATGGCGAAAAGATATGAAATCAGCAGCGCTCCCCGCGATGACAGAGCAGCGGGCCATACGGCGATGACGATGAGGTCAGCGACATAGGATGAGGTGACCCCTGCGGCTACGGCCATCATGTCACGTACGCTCGCGTACTTCCATAGCCGCTGGTACATCCCGAATACCGACATCGCCAGGATCCTCACGGGCAGAGTCGCGGGCCACGCCCGCATGCATGATTGCGCCATGCCCGGCGGCACAACGCCATCGAACCTCACCAGCAGCCCGATCATATCGGCCGCCATGAGGGCCGCCGAGTCAAGGAGCAGATACCTCACTTGCGATATCCGCCACGACCTGGGGATCACTGCGCCACTTCCTCCCATGCACTGGAACGCGAGATACGAGCGCATTTGGCCAATCAGAAGCAAAGGCCGGACTTATGTGCGCTTCATCGTTCTGCTATTCCTGCTCGACTGCGAAGGATGGGAAACAGCGACTTGCTCAACCCTGCAGCCTGGATGAACCGGTATGGCGCCTAGTACGGGAACTCCGAGCGCCGCCTCGACCTCTTCCGCTGATTTCATGGACGTGTCGGCCAACTCCAAAACGAAAGCCGCGCCAACTCCCACAAAAAGCCCGAGCACGCCCGCGATGGCGGTGTTGAGAACCTTTCTGGGTTTCGAGGGCTTTTCCGGGACTATGGCCGCGTCTATGAGCCTTATCTCCGGCGCCTGCATCTGCTCGCTGAGGCGAACTTCCTCATACTTCGTCCGGAGCATCACGTATACTCTCTGAGCCATTTCGAACTCCCGGATAACCCTGGCCAAATCGAGTTCACGCTCTGGCAGCTTTTCGAGCCTTGCCTCATCAATCGCGATGAGCTTGTCTAGAGCGTCTATCTTCGCCTGGGCCGCAGCCATCTGGCTTTCCGCCTCGATTACCTGCGCCAGCAAGGCCTGACGAATGGGGTTGGGCGTCTCCACCTGGGCGCCCACTACCCGCGCCACGGCCGAGCCCAGGGCTCCCTTAGCCTCAGCAATCTCAGCCGCAAGCCGCTGCACTTCCGGGTGAAGGTCAGTATACTTCTCCCCGGCCACCGCAAGCTTCATTTCGAGATCTGCGAGTCTCCCGCGGTATTGAGCCACCACCGGATCTTCGACAATAGTCTCCTGCGAAAGCACCGTCTCGCTCATCCCCTGAATCTGCTGTCGAATCTCCTTGAGCTGAGCCTGGCTCTGCCCCAGAGCCATCTGCTCTTCAGCCCTCAGCGTTTCCAGCGCAAGAAGCTTCTTTATCTGCTCCTCGGCCTCCGCGGTAAGCTCGACTATCCTCTTGCCCGCTTTCACAGCAAGCACGCGTTCCTCTGCCCGCCTAAGTTCTAGGTCGGACAATTCCACCTGCTCCATGAGGTACTCGGCTGCGGTCCTCGAAGCAGATCTGTTCATATCCATGTCGTACTCTATGAGCACGTCCACCAGGGCATTGGCTAGATCGCACGCCATTGTCTTGTCAGGCAACTGCACTTTCAGTTGCAGCACATCGGTCTTCATTACTGACTTGGTGTTGATCACTTTCTTCAGTTTCTCAATGCGCGGAACACCCACGCCCGGTTCGAGTCCAAGCTTACCCAGGGCCCGCATCAAGATCGTTCGGCTTTGAAGGAGCTGAACGTAGTTCTGAGCAGTGTTCGATATCCCAGGCATTCCGACCCCGATAAGGGGAATCTCGCTGAGCGAAAGGTCGAAGTCGGAACTCTTGCCCTTGATCATCAGGGTAGTCTCGGCCTCGTAGATCGGGGTGACCACGCAGCTCACAATGAACGCCACGATCATCGCGACCACGGTCAAGCCAACAATCAGCCAGCCGCGCTTCAGTATCGTCTGCCATAATTCCTGTAGACTGATCTCTTCCTCGCCCATGAGCGGCCCCCCGTTAGCGCGTTATAATCGCCTTGATCTGGTTCACAACTGAAAGGATCGAGATGATCATGTTCCAGTCTATCTTCTCAGAGAGCGGGACTATCACGATATCGCCCGACTTGAGCTCGGGATTGCTGCCCTTAGTCGGGTCGATGGCTATTCCTTTTGCGGTCGTGTCGCCCAGGGCTATCTGGACGGCCTGTTCGCCTGTGTACACCATGATCTTGTCCAGACGGGCGGCGGCCATCGGGCCTCCCGCCATCGCCAGGCTATCGATGAGTTTCATGCCGGTCTTGTAGTCGTACAGGCCTGGCCGCGCCACCCCGCCCATGACTACGATCCTCCGGAGGGCCTCGGGGACGAACACCACATCTCCGTCTTCCAAGGCCATGGCCTCGCTCTGCGGACTGTCTCCCGAGAGCAGCCCCTCCACGTCGGCTTCGACCACCCGGCTGGCGCTCTCGCCCCTTCGGGTGATGACTACCCGAGCGCCGTCGCCTGCCTGGGTTAGCCCGCCTGCGGCGGATATGGCGTCAAGGATTGTCGCGCCGCGGCGGAGTTCAAACTCACCCGTGCGGATGATGTGCCCCGCCACCTGCACCCTGATTCGCCCGGACGGAACGAAGAGTATGTCGCCCGCAGTAAGGGTCGGGTTACGCTTAATGTCGCCTTCGAATGCCAGGCGGTCGTCGGCCACCGACAGACGCAGGGCGTCCTCCACGCGCTCGCCGCGGTAGAGCCTCACCCGGTCCAGGTCAGCCTTGGCTGACGGCCCTCCGGCCATCGCCAGCGCCTCCATCAGGGTCATTCCCTCGGTGTAGACATACACTCCCGGTCGGGTTACCTCGCCCATAACCGCCACCTGCCGGCGCGTGTCTGATATAAACACCACGTCTCCGTCGGAGAGGGTGTGTCCGATGTCGCCCCCGCGCAAGGCCTGGTCAAGGTCTACTGTGGCCGACGGACCCGATTTGCCCGCAGGGATCACCAGCACCGACCGCCCATTCCCGTCGGGTGCAATCCCGCCCGCGGCAGCCACTGCGTCGATCACCCGAGCGCCAGCTGGGATCTCGTATGCCCCAGGCCTTCCGACCTTCCCGATCACGCTCACAGTGATCATTCGCGAACCCACGCTCACCACATCGCCCGGGTTGACCGCGGGGTTGTCGGTTACCTTGCCGGAGAACAACACTCCGCCGTGCCCGATGGGCTCAGCCGCGCCCGATGCGAGCGCGCCGTCTTTGTAGATCGTTACGCTCTCCAGCGACGCCCTGGCAGTAGTGCCCCCGGCGGCGGCTATCGCGTCCAGCAGCTTTGCCCCACGCGGAAGCTTGTAGGCCCCGGGCCGCGCCACTTCGCCCAGCACCAGAACCTGCCCTCGCGCCTCGGGCACGAACAGGGCATCCCCATCCTCAACGGTCGGCGGAGCTCCTGTAACTCGACCCGCGAGCAACCCTTCAATATCTATCTCCGCGACAGTCGCGCCCGATGGTCCTCTCCTGGTGAGCACAACCGCGGTCCCATCGCCGTCAGCTCTCAGGCCGCCCGCCGCCGCCACTGCGTCAAGAACACTCGCTCCTCGCAGCAGCTCGACCTGTCCGGGCCTGCCCACGAACCCCGCTGCCTGAACCCGGATCGCAGCGCTCGCCACGATAACCACGGAACCAGGCTGAATCACCGGGTTCGCCTTCACGTCTCCTTCATATAGGAGGGTTTCCCCTGCGATCGCCAGAGTAAGCGGATCTGCAGTGTTCTCCCCGCGGTACACCTTCACAATTGATAGATCAGCCTTTGCCGTCGGCCCGCCGGCCGCGGCTAGAAGGTCCATGAGTGTGACATCCCGTCCAACCGGGTACACCCCTGGCCTGGCCACCTCGCCCAGGATAGCCGCTTGCTCCCTGGCCTCCGGTATGTAGATCACATCGCCCTCTGCTAGGGCATAGTTGGATTCCGACTTCTGGTCGCGCAGCACGGCTTCGGCATCCACTGCCAAGCTACCGGGCTTCGCGTTTGCGACTGCCTTCCTAGTCAACACCGCCGCCCTGCCATCCGCGCCAGCCGCGAGCCCCCCTGCCGCCGCAATCGCGTCGACAACTTTCGCGCCTGCGGGAAGCTCGTATGCCCCTGGCCTCGCGACTCGTCCTATCACATTCACCGCCACCACGCGGCTGCCAACAACGATGATATCCCCAACACCCAGCACAGGATTGTCCTTGTTGGCGTCTCCTGTGAACAGTTCCTTGCCGGCGCCAATCGGGGAGCTCGCGCCCTTTGAGGCATCGCCCCCGGCGTACACCGTAACGTTCTCAAGCGATGCCTTCGCAGTGGGCCCGCCCGCAGCGGCTATGGCGTCCATCAGCCTTGCTCCACGCGGAAGCCTGTAAGCCCCAGGCCTCGCCACCTCGCCCATCACCAGGGCCTGCCCTCGCGCCTCGGGCACGAACAGGGCATCCCCATCCTCAACGGTTGGCGGAGCTCCTGTAACTCGACCCGCGAGCAACCCTTCTACATCTATCTCCGAGACAGTCGCGCCCGATGGTCCTCTCCTGGTGAGCACAACCGCGGTCCCATCGCCGTCAGCTCTCAGGCCGCCCGCCGCCGCCACTGCGTCAAGAACACTCGCTCCTCGCAGCAGCTCGACCTGCCCAGGCCTGCCGACGAACCCCGCTGCCTGAACCCGGATCGCGGCGCTCGCCACGATAACCACGGAACCAGGCTCGATCACTGGATTCGCCTTCACGTCCCCTTCATATAGGAGCGCTTCCCCTGCGACAGCCAGGGTCAGCGGATCAGCAGTGTTCGCCCCGCGGTACACCTTCACAACTGATAGATCAGCCTTTGCCGTCGGCCCGCCGGCCGCGGCTAGAAGGTCCATGAGTGTGACGTCCCGTCCAACCGGGTACACCCCTGGCCTGGCCACCTCGCCCAGGATAGCCGCTTGCTCCCTGGCCTCCGGTATGTAGATCACATC
>JAYFQW010000035.1 GCA_034926675.1 Clostridia bacterium
CTGCCGCCGGCTGACGCAACGATGGCGCTGCCTCCGGTTGAGTAGGAAACAGCGCATCCTATCGGCTCTCCAAACCGGCTGAAGCACGGCCATGGAATCGCACGGGGCACAGCGCCGCCGCCGGCAAGGAGCCCCTGATGCGGCTCCCAGGCGGCGGCGCCCACCGATGGAACTGCGGCATCAGCTTTCAGCAGTTCCGCAGATGTGGCGCACGTATCGGAAGAGCCAGGTTGCGTGAGGCGGCTAGAGGAGACTCGGGAGTCTGAACGCGAAGAGAATCACAACGGCAATTTACACCACTTGACAAGACGTGACCCACCCCTTTTCCGTCGCATCCGAAGGTTTCCTTAAATTGTATCCAACTCGTCAGCATTATTTCGTAGATCGTGTTGCCCGCCTCGGGCTTGGTGAGCTGAACCAGGAGGCGCACGACCTCGACAGGAGTGTAGAACTCCCCGCCTTTCTTGCCTGCGCTGTCGGCAAAATACTTGATAAGGTATTCATAAGCCGCGCCCAGCAGGTCGGGGAATTCGAAATTGTCATTGACCAACACGAATTGAGGTTGGTTGAAATGGTCCAGCAGGTCTTTCCACTTCTGGTCGGGGATCTTGGTCTTGCCTTTGACGGCGTTGAAATCGATGTTGTTCTTGAGCACTCCGGCGAGGGCATCGTTTTCGTCTTCAATCGCAGCTATCGCCTTATTGAGCATATTGCCGATATCGTATTTCAGGTCCTTCAGCGCTGGAACCGTTTCGCCGTTTTCGTCGATCCACGACTGATGCCAGCGAGCGCGCACAGGAACAAAGAAGGTCTCGCCGTAAGATGTCTTGTCCTCAAGGAGCTCGTCAATCAGTTCGGGCCTATCTTTCAGATGAGCAAAGGACTCATGAACCAAGTGTTCGCGCCTGAGATCGAACTCATCCGATAAACGCTTAAGAAATAGCATGCCGAATATGAATTCTTTGAACTCCGAAGCATCCATGCTGCCACGCAGGATATCGGCAGCCCTGAGAAGGAAGTGCTCCAGCTTGGAAAGGGTTATCTTTTCGGTAGACAAACGAAACTCCCCCTGCGCCGTGAATCTCTGGCATAGTTCGTCAGAACGAGACGATGTCCCTGCAGCGGTTGGGGCTAGATCAGCGATGTGCTCTACTGTGCCGCGAGCGAAGACGAAATGCCATCGTTTGAGAGCCCCAACTGATTGAACTGCTCTATCCTGGGCACGGTGATGGGAGACGGCGAGACGATCAAAAGATGTGAACTCGGATAGAGGCCAGAGAGCGGGCACTGCTCCCATCGCGTTCCACTTGCCGGGAGATCCCAGCCGCGCAGCCACACCATCGCACCGCGCCACAGCGCAGCCGCCCCGCCCCGCTGCCCCGATCGATGGCTTAACCTGCAAACCCGCAGGGTGATCCGGGTTGATCCAAGGGGTGGTTACTATCTGTCCATCGAGAGGCAAAGCCTGCATCAGAAGTGTCCACCCAGTGCTGCTCGTGCGTCCGGGCCCCCCGAATCGCACAGCAACTGGGATCGAACCAGGCAAACTGGGACTCAGGACAGCCCCGCCTGCCCTCAAAACCCGCCATCATGCCGAGGGGTGGTGAATTACGATCCAGCGAAACGCGAAGGCTGCACAGAGAATGACCAGGGGGTGGATCGCAACTGTCCACCCCACCGTGGTTCGCAGGATCCGAGCCCGAACACGAGCCCAAACCCGGGGTAGGAGCCGAAGCCGAAGCCGATATCAGAGCAGAGCCCGCGCCGCCGCGGCTCCCTTCTGAGAAGTATGTTCTCAGCAACAGTGAGCGTTGGAATGAGGTTGAAATGAAACCGGGCCTCTCGGCCCGGTCCTTATGTAATTGCCAGTCATCCTAACTCACAGCCTACGCCGCGCCAGTACGCCAGGGCATGCCTATCCGCCTACCACTTGTGGCATTTCACGCACTCGTCATCGTTCTCGATCCACTCTGCATGGCAGCCGATGCAGGTATCGTGGGAGATGCTCACCGGTGCTGATCCATTCTCTCCGTGCACCTGCCCACCGTGGCATGCCTGGCAATCAAGCCCAACTCCCTCATGGAGGGTGTGCGGGATCTTCATTGTCTCAGTCTCGCTGATGCTCTTGGCCTTAGGGTGGCACCTCAGGCAGAAACTCTCGTCCGCCTCAACCTTGAGGTCCGGCGTGGCCCCTGACTTCTCCACCCTCTTCATGCGTGCAATATTGAGCATGCCCCGGACCCATCCGCCGACGCCAGGTCCTGTGTGACAATCCCAGCACTCTACGTTCTTGTGGTTTGATTCCTTCCATGACTGCGCATACGGCGCCATCGAGTGGCATGAACCACACGACTCCGACGCCTGCTCACGCCTCGAGGCTGCCACAGCCCCTCCAATTGCTACGACGAGAACGACCAAGATGATAGCCTGCAGCTTACGCGTAGACAACTGACGAACCTCCTTTGTGATGAACGGGCTGCCCCAATTAGTCGGTGTAGAATGCCAGGCTCTGGAGCTCGAGGGTTAGGTCAGATGCATGGACCTTAACATCCTCAGGCGCAGTGAGGTTCACTGGCGCGAAATTGAGCACTGCCTTTATCCCCGCAGCCACGCACTGATCCATCACTGCCTGCGCGTGATCGGCCGGCGCCGCGATCACGATTATCTTGAGCCCAAGCTCGCTGATTCTATCCCTCAATTCATCCACATGAAAGACGGGAACGCCTGACTGCTCAGATCCGATCTTCGAAGGATCCACATCGAATATCGCAGCAATGTGCAGCCTATCTCTGACCACGCTGCCTGAACCGCCGTGGGTGTCAACGTGATAGTGAACGAGCGCCCGCCCCAGGTTTCCGAATCCCACCAGCCCGATATCTGTCCTCTCGCCCAATCGGAGAATATCGTGGAGTTGAGAGATGAGGTATTTCGCATCGTAACCGATGCCCTGTTTGCCGAATTCCCCAAAGAACGTGAGGTCCTTTCTGACCTGCGCCGGGGTTAGCCCTGTCCATTGCCCCAATTCCTGCGATGATACGATGACGTGGTCTCTCCTTGCGTAGTCCTCAGCTGCCCTGAGATAGAGAGGCAATCGCCTCACGACCACATCTGGTATCCTGCTCTTCCTCATTTGCTGCCCCCTGGCCTCTCGCATTTGCCCATAGCTGAGCATTCTAGGTTGTCGGGGTCAACCACCTCTGTCGCCACCGACATGAACGAGGAGGCCCCGACCGATCGGTCGTAAAGATGAACCCCATAGTATCCAAGGGCAAGGAAGAGGAACCCGCCGATAGCCGAGGCCAGTGAATGACCGATTACGAGGCCTGCCCTGCTTGCCGCAGCCGGCCCCAACCCAAGGCCCGCTAGGAACGCAAGCAACGGGACTCCATATGCAAGCCCAGCTGCACGCATCAGCTCGCGGCCGGAAAGCTCCAACGCCACGGTGTCGCCTACATCCGCACCTGCCTCGTTCCTCACGGTCACGGCGTGAGGCGCGTTGTTTCCCAGCTGACATGCGCCACAGCTCTTGCACGCCGTTGGCCGGCTTACCAGCACCTCGACATGATCTCCGTTCAAGCGCTGCACTACCCCATACTGCCTCATGCCGACCCACCAAGCCCCCTCTCACCCTCTGCGATGAAATCCCGGATGAACAGGGCCACCTCGGGAAGGCTCAACGGCACATCTCCAAGAGCGGCCCGAATCTCTCTGGTATCCACGTGAAAAGATCTCTCCCCCCGCACGTGATTATACACGAAATCCACGTTTGGGTTACATACTGCCAGCACACGAAATGTGTCAGCCATGTTGCCCAGAGGCGCGCGGTCGATATGCGAGAGCCCAAACACCGCAGTGACAGTCGCCCCAGCGCCACACGAGCTGTCGATCCCGAGACCGCCGCCGCATCTTTCGGCCGCGGCAGCGAAAAGCGGAACTCCCAGGCCGACAGGGCGAGTAATGCGTGAGGTCACGAACGGGTCTACGATTCTTCGGGCGGTCTCTGGATCCATCCCGGATCCGTCGTCGGTCACACGTATGGTCATGGAGTCTGCTTGGGCATTCTCGATCACGTCGATCTGCACAAGCCCGGCGCCCGCGGAAATCGAATTCTGCACGATATCGAGAATGTGAAGCGATAACTCTCTCATGCTGATCCCCCCGCCACTGAAAACGGCCAACCCCGCTGGAATTGCGCAGCCTTGCCTGCGGCCAGTCTATAGGACCTCCACCCGTCGGCCCCCCACTCCGCGTAAGGCCATGATGATCTCCGACGCCGTAGGCGCCTCAGCCCAGATGAGCGAGGAACCAAGTCCAATCTCGTCCAGGGAGTGAGCATCTGATGAACAGACGAGCGTGCGCCCTACAATGGCAGGGATGTGTGCAAAGGCCTGAGTTCCGCAGGTGTTGCGGGATATCTCGACCGCAGGTATGTCCAGGTGTTCAGGGATGAAACCAAGCTGCCCCAGTATGCTGAATGAGGGCCTGTCTACATGTGCTGGCAAGCAGATCCCGCCGAGCTCTGCAGCGCGGAACGCCACATCGTCCACAGACAGGCGCGTGGGTGCAGCAAGAAGCGCATGTTCCTCCCGGATTTCACCTGTGGCAGCGTCCTGCACCCATTGCTCTCCGAAGATCTCCCTTACATTGACTCCCGGCGCCCTCGCAATCGCCACTTCGCGCTCCCACTCCCCCAACGCCGCCAAGCTCGGGAGCAGCACCAACAGGTGGACGTCTTCCACGGTCGACACTTCCATGCCCGCGATTACGGTGAGCACGGATCGGCAGGGGTTCGCATTCACATCCGCCGCCGCAGCTTCCGCCGCCGCCTCCGCGTTCGCTTCTGCAATCGCCCGGGCCACGTTGCCGCCAGTGTTGTGGTCGGTGATGGCAACGACATCGATCCCCACCTCGCGGCATCTCCTCACGATGCTGCCCGGGCTCATCTCCCGGGAGGCGCACGGCGAAAGGAAGGTGTGTACATGCAGATCCGCCGCGAAGGCCCGGGGCATTCTACACTTCCCCTCTCACTCCGAGGGCGTACATCTTTCCTACTGTCTCGAAGGCCGTCATCCGCGTCGTCAGAACCGGTATTCCACGGGCCTCCGCCTTCTCCACCGCATCGGCGTTCATCGTAAGTCCTCCGACTACAACTACTGCCGACAGGTTAAGCAGCGCAGCAACTGCCACGACATTCTGATGAACCTGCGAGGTAACCCATATTGCCCCATCCTTCGCGCGCCCCATCACATCGCTGAGCAAGTCGGATGAATACCCCGCCTCAACCTCGCGATCCAAAGAGCTGCACCCTGCGATGCACACCAATCCGAGGGCATCTGCGATCTCCCTCAACGTCATGGCAACGACTTCCCTTCTCGTTTCCCCATGGACGGCACGTCTTTCTTTGCGAGCCTGAGCAGTTCCTCGGCGACCTCCTGCATCCTCTCTCTCAGCTTGAACACGCAGTCTATCTCCGATGCCCTCCCGCATGCGATGTCTTCAGCGTGGGACCTGCATGTTGGAGATCCGCATGCTCCGCAGTCTAGGCCCGGAAGGCCCTCCACCATCCGCTCGAGTTCACTCATCTTCATTATTGCCGTCTCAAGGCACGCATCAAGCTCAAGGCCTGATAGGGGCGGAATCTCACCGGATATCGAGAAGAACTCCTCGCCCAGCTCGTCCACAGTGCCGATAGCAGATGCAATCGCCTCAGCCGTGTTTCCCTCCAGGCTCTCGGAGATCTCCCTCATCCTCACCCTGGCCACAAATGGATTTTCAACGGTGACCGGCCCCCCAACACATCCTGCTGGGCAGGCCAGGGCCTCGATGTAATCCACTCCAGAGAGGCGCCCTCCGTCCGCCTCCTCAAGCACGCCGAGAACGTTGTGGATTCCATCCACTGCGAGAGAGTTCCGAATCCCGATGGCACGGAGTTCTCCTCCGTTTCTCGCCCATCCGAACCCCAGAGACGAGCCTCTGTGCATCGGTCGCGCGACCCCGTTCGCACCGAGGCGGCTTACGATCTGTCCGTAGATATCAGCGATGGATATAGCCCCATCCACATACGATTGCACAGAGCCCACAGGCGCAATGGCAGATGTTACCTTGGCCGCACACGGAGTTATGAAGAACACGCCGATTCGGGCGTCGTCGATGCCGAGGCTTCGCGCGGCCTCCAGCCTGCTGACCCTGGCCGCCGCGTACATCGGGCTCTCCACCCTGGCTATGTGCGGGATAAGACCTGGGAAACGCACCTGGATGAGGCGGACCACAGCCGGACAGGCAGCAGATATCAAGGGCCTGGGCTCGGGGTGACTGGAAACATACCGACGGATGCACTCTGTCGCTATGTCCGCGCCGTACGACACATCGCACACGGAATCGAAACCAAGCTGTAGCAGTGCCCACACCACTTCGTCAGGGTTTTGGGCCCGTCTGATCTGCCCATACAGAGTTGGCGCAGGCACAGCTATTCGGTAATCGAAGCGCATCAGGTCATCGAGGGAACTGGTGATCACGGCCTTCGCGTGGTTCTCGCATGTACGCACACATTCGCCGCAATCGATGCACCTTTCGACGCTGATCACGGCCTTTCCCTCCCGAACCCTGATGGCCTCGGTAGGGCATCTCTTGATGCAATTCGTGCATCCTTTGCATTTGTCCTCGAGGAGTCTCACGGAATGGAATCTGGCAGTCAAGTCCGCATCAACCCCTTCACGACGTCGACGATAGCAGAGCCTCCCCCTAGTTTACGCCGATCACGATCGTCACTACGGTGCCTGCACCCATATTCGATTCGATGTTGAACAGATCGGAGCATCTCTTCATGTTCGGCAACCCCATTCCGGCCCCGAATCCCATCTCTCGCACCTCATCTGAGGCGGTGGAGAAGCCCTCGCGCATAGCAAGTGAGATATCCGGTATGCCGGGGCCCTCGTCCCGCGATGTGAGGGTGATCCGCCCCGAATCCACCACAAGAGACAGACTCCCGCCGATTGCGTGGATCACCAGGTTCATCTCAGCCTCGTAGGCCGCCACGGCAGCCCTCCGAACTAAGTCGGATGAGATGCCGAGCTGCCTGAGGATCTGCTTTATCCTGGCCGCTGCCTCGCCGGCCGCAGCGAAGTCGTATTGGACGATGGGGAATTCCATGGAGATCATGACCCCGCTCGCCCCATCCGCACCTCCCGCCCCGCCCGCGCCCTCTGGCTGCCCGCAGCAGCTCACGGCCCTCACACCCCAGAGGCCGGAGAGGGCCCGTGCTGCTCGCGAATGTAAGTGCCGCTGATTCCCGCGCCGTACAGCACTCCGCAGGTCTCAAACAGAGGCAGACAGGTTGCCATCAGAGGGATTCCCCGCTCACGCGCTAACGCGATCACGTCGTCGCTCGGGCGCTTGCCCCTTACGAATATTATGCCTGAGAGGCCCGCCACCTCAGCGGTCCTCACTACCTGAGCGCTTGTAAGGCCGGTGCAGAGCAGCGTGTTCTCATGAGTGAATGCTAGAACATCGCTCATGAGGTCCGCACCGCAGGCAGTGTCGATCTCCAGAACCGAGAGCTTGTCCTCGCCTGCAAGGATCTCAGCCCCGATGAGCTTCTTGATCTCACCTAGCTTCAAGGATTGTCCCTCCATTTGCCGCAGCTGAGTGCGTTGCCACGTGTGCTGCCGCGCCCGGAAAGCCGAGCGGGTGGCCCGGCCGGCGCAGTAGGCGCCTGCCGGGCCTTCACATGGCACTCACTCAACGATCACCACTTCATATCCTTGAGATGTGAGTGCATCACTGAGAGCTATTGCGTTCTCCCTCCGCGCAAAGGCCCCGACCTGCACAGAGTAGGGACCCCCGCCTGCCACGTAAATGGGATAACCCTGTGCTTCCAGTTCAGCCGCAACAGCAACTGCTGCCTCCTTGGTCCCGAACGACCCCACTCTGACCCGGAACAGCGGGCCTGAAAGCGCCGCCGCCTGAGTTCCCGAGCCAGATGAAGTAGTTTTGGAAGCGGCAGCGGCCTGCGAACCTGGTGAGGTCGACTCTGCTGACGGACCGGTCGATGTCGCTGTTGCTGTTCCAGCGGCGACTGTACTTGAGCTCGCGCTGGATTTCGGAACATCGATCTTCGGAACAGCCGCGGAAGGCTCCTTCGACGAATCCGTCGCACCGGAGTCGCCCGTGCTCTTCCATGGGTAGTAACTGTAGCCCGCATCTGCTGAGTCGCTCTTGGCCTGCGAGCCCCGGTTGGGGTTCATCAGGCTCAGCACCTGCTGCCCGATGAGCCAGCCCACCCCGATCGCAGCCACACTCACCAGGACCACGGCGAGGATCCACGACAGGGCGCTGCTTGTGGATGCCCGTTTGACCGGCATAGACGATCCCTTCCTTTTGCTCGAATCATCCGGCACGGGGCATGGCCCCGTCTCAGTAGATACTTCTATTCGGTAGTAATACCACTCATTCCTGACTGATTCCTTCCCACGGAGGCAACATGAACCTATCCACTACGAAAGCGGGCGCCCCGCGATCCCGGGTGATAGCGCTAACAAGGCCAGGGTTGGCCTGTTCAACCCCTCGTGAGACGGCGAAGAACCTCACCGGGACATCAACACGCAGTGAAAGCTCTTCTGCAGCATCCAGGCCGGCTCTCACCTCATCCAGAGTGCTCTCGGCGCCGAGGTTCGTGTTGGACACAATGCCAGAGCACGACAGGCGGGACGCACGCTCTACTGCACGAAGCATCGAGATCATCTCATCCAACGTAGAGGAGAATGGCCTGAGTGTGTTGACAACGTACAGCATATCATAACCGGAGCGCTCCAGATGTATGTGGAACCGTCCGATGGCGCGGGCGCCGTCATCATCCCCACCCATATCCACAACGACCTGCACCAACGGATCATCAAAGGCCCCGAATATCTCCGGCGACACTGCAGGCAAGTCCGCCATCTCGAAACTGGCCATGGTGGAGACCACCCTGATGCCACGAGCTCTGAATCCCTCCGCAAGTTCCCTCGACCGGAACATGGGCTTCAGTATGTCGATATCCACTAGGGTCACGGGGCGTCCTTCATTGGCGATCGCCACTGCGAAGTTGGCCGCAAGTTCCGTCTTCCCGGAGCCGAACGCGCCTGTGAACACAGTAATGCGCGAACTGCGAAGCGAATCGATTCCGGCCTCCCCCAGATATCTCTGACGATTGCGGGCATCATCTACCGAAGGCGTCAAGATCAGTCCCTCCACATCCCTCTTACTTCGCCGATGAGATACAGCGAACCAGACACCACCAGGAGTGAAGCGCCGCGCGTGCGCGCCTCCTGTAGGGCTAGCTCCACACCTCGGCCGGCCGGGCACTCCACACGAGCATCCACCCCGGTCGCTTGGACGAGCGACGCTATGTCGCTGGGCTCCGCCGCCCCGGAACGGGTGTGCTCAGGGGCAGTGGCAATCACCAGATCGAAATGCGGCGCCAGTTCGGCCACGATCTGGTCCACCCGCTTATCTTTGGAGCACCCGAGCACGAGCACGCGCTGGCGCGCGCGTCGGCCCGAGCCTCCCATGATGTCCTCTACCGTGCGTGCAAGTGCGCGAGCGCCATCAGGGTTGTGGGCGCCATCGAGGACCACGGCAAAGGGAGATGTCTGAACCACCTCGAACCTCCCTGGGTGAACCACCGCTGCCAGCCCCAGGTCGATCTCGCTCAGGGATACGCCGCCGAGCACGCCCAGGGCCGCCATTGCCGTAGCGCAGTTCTCTGCCTGATGCCGCCCTACAAGGGCGGTTGTTACTCGAACACGGCCGAAGCCAGGCATGTCGACCTCCATGGCAGCGCCCTGCATGCCAACGGATGCCACGCTGAACCCGACATCGCGCCCCACTGCTATCGAAGGCGCGCCCACATCCCGAGCAGCGCTCTCCAGCACCGCAAGCGCCTCCGGCTCCTGTGGCGCAAACACAACAGGGACACGAGGCTTGATGATGCCAGCCTTGTCGGAGGCGATCTCCCCAAGTGTGTTCCCAAGCTGCTCCATGTGGTCCATTGCGATATGGGTTATAACGCAGACGCTGGGAGTGATCACATTCGTGGAATCGTACCTGCCGCCTAAGCCCACTTCGACTATTGCGATCTCCACACCCGAGCGCCGAAACCATTCAAAGCACGCGGCGGTCGCCACCTCGAACTCGGTTGGAGCGCCCACAGCAGGGTCAGCAGCGAGGCGTTGAATCGCAGGAACCATGTTCGAGATGATCCCCGCCAATTCATCCTTTGGGATCTCCTGCCCGGCTACGCGCATGCGTTCGGTGTATCGCTGCAGGTGCGGCGAGGTGAACAGCCCGGTCCGGCGGCCAGCTGCCCTAAGCACCGACTCGATCATCGCGGCAGTAGATCCCTTTCCATTCGTGCCGGCGATATGAACCGCGCGCATGCCGCGCTGCGGGTTCCCCATCGCCTCCAGCAGGCCCGCGGCTCTATCCAGCCCGGGCTTAATACCGAACCTGGAGAGGCCATGCAGATACTCCATGGTTTCATCGTAGTTCATCAGCTTCCACCCCACCTCAGTCAGACCGCAGCGGCCCTTCACCAGAATCCAGCGCCGCCTGACACCCCGGCCTCACCTGGCACAGGTCGCACGCCGGCTTTCGGGCATGGCACGTCCTGCGTCCATGCGTCACCATGTTCATGTGCAGCTGGTAGGTGATGTCGGCAGGCATCGCCCGAGCGAGCTCAGCCTGGGTCTCAGCCAGGTCCTTCGTGTGCACCAGTCCGAGCCTGTTGGACACCCTGTGAACATGAGTGTCAACCGGGAAGACCGGCCGGCCCAAGGCGAAAAGGAGCACACATGCAGCGGTCTTCGGCCCAACCCCAGGAAGCGACGTAAGGTAGCCGAACGCCTCCTTGTCGTCGATGCCCCCGAGCATATCAAGGGAGATACTCCCCTGCTCTTCCCTGATCCTGCGAAGAACCTCTACGATCCTGGCGGATTTGATCTCCGCCAGGCCTCCGACTCTGATCAGATCCGCGATCACAGCCGCAGGTGCATCGGCAACATCCTCCCAGCTGGAGAAGGCGTCCCTGAGAGATGCATAGGTCCTGTCGGAGTTCACGTCCGACGTGTTCTGCGTAAGTATCGTGTGAACTAGCTCACCCACAGGATCGCCGTGAGGCCGCAGGGGCTTAGGGCCATACATGGCCTCAAGCCCCCGGTTCACCCAGCGCAGGCGTTCCGTAAGCGCGCCCCGAGGGGATCCATCGCACCCGCCTGTGTGTATGCCTCCACAGTCCTCGGCGCAGCCAGACCCCATGCTCACGTGCTTTTCGTCTGTCACTTCGTAAGCTCCTCGATCCTGGCCCTGACCTTCGCAAGGCTCAGCTCTGTTTCGGCGAGCTTGTCTCGGTGCTTCTGCACGACCTCAGCCGGCGCCTTCGCAACGAATGACTGGTTGGCAAGCCTGCCCCGCGAACGTTCCACCTCCGCCTCAAGAGCCTCAACTTCGCGGGTGAGCCGCTCTGTCTCCTTGCTGATGTCGATCATGCCCGCAAGCGGCAGGTAAACCTCAATGCCCAGGGCAACTGCAGCAGCGGCCTTCTCCGGCTTTGGCTCTGTGGTCGGCCGGATGGATGCACTCTCAATCCCTGCGAGATGCGACACCATCTCCAGATTGGCGGCAAGAGAGCCTGCGGCATCTCCGTCGGCATGGAATACCGCCTCCACTTTCCTCGAGGGGGCCACATCGAACTCCGCCCTTATGTTCCGGATCGCTCGAACCGTCTCCATGAGAGCGGCCATCTCCGCTTCGGCCTGCGCGTCTAGCGCACAATCCTCCATCACCGGCCATGGCGCGATCATGATGCTCTCTCCCACGTGGGGCAGGTGCTGCCAGATCCCCTCCGTGATGAACGGCATGAACGGGTGAAGCAGCTTGAGCGCCCCGTCGAGCACCTTCCATAGCACGAACTGCGCCGTACGTCGACCTCGCGCGTCATCCTTGCTGTACAGCCTGGGCTTTGCAATCTCTATATACCAATCGCAGTACTCGCCCCAGATAAAATCGTAGATGGTCCGGGCAGCCTCTCCAAGATCGTACCTCTCAAGCTGCTCGGTGATCTGCCCAGCCACTCTGGAGCACCGCGAGATGATCCATCGATCAGCCAGTGAAAGCTCGAGGTCGGGCGGAAGCGAGCCGTCGGTGGGCGCCTCGAAGCCCTCCAGGTTCATCTGCACGAACCGGCTTGCATTCCAGATCTTGTTCGCGAAGTTCCGCGAGGACTCCACCTTCTCCGGGCGCCACCTTATGTCGTTTCCAGGAGTGTTTCCGGTTATCACGGTGAACCTCACAGTGTCTGCTCCATATTCCTTCACGATGTCAAGGGGATTGACCCCGGTTCCCTTCGATCGGCTCATCTTTGACCCGTCAGCATTCCTTATCAGCCCGTGAAGGAGTACATCAGTGAACGGCCTCTCCCCGGTGAACTCCAGGCTCATGAAGATCATCCTGGCCACCCAGAAGAAAATGATATCGTACCCGGTCACCAGTACCGACGTTGGATGCCACTGCTCAAGCTCAGGCGTATGCTCGGGCCAGCCCATTGTGGAGAACGTCCACAGACCCGACGAGAACCACGTGTCCAGGACGTCCGGGTCCTGCTCCACCCCGCCCCCGCACGCGGAGCAGGAAGACGGATCCTCGATAGACGCGAACATGTGGCCGCAATCACGGCAATACCACACAGGGATCCGATGGCCCCACCATAGCTGCCTGGAGATGCACCAATCACGCACATTCTCCATCCAGTTGAGATAGGTCTTTGTGAACCGCTCGGGAACGAACCTTACATCCCCTTCTACCACGGCTCTGACCGCGGGCTCCGCGAGAGGCGCCATCTTCACAAACCACTGCTTTGATACCAGCGGTTCCACGGCAGCTCCACACCTCTGGCAGTGGCCCACAGCGTGAGTGTAGGGCTCGGTCTTTTCGAGGAGCCCGGAAGCATCGAATTCGGCAACAACTGCCCGCCTGCACTCCTCCAGAGAGAACCCGGCGTACTTCTGCGCATCGGCCGTCATATGCCCGTCCTTCCCTATCACGGTGATGGACGGCAGGCCGCACCTCTGCGCTATCTCGAAGTCATTTGGGTCATGAGCAGGTGTAACCTTCACAGCCCCGGTCCCGAATTTCGGATCCACGTGAGCGTCGGCAACAATCGGGATCTCCCTACTCACGATCGGGAGTGTCACATTGCGCCCGACCAATCGTGCGTATCTAGGATCCTCGGGGTTTACCGCCACGGCCGTATCCCCGAGCATCGTCTCAGGACGAGTGGTGGCGACTGTGATGAAGCCCGACCCATCCGACAGAGGGTAGCGCAGATGCCACAGGCTAGTCTCCACATCCTCATGCTCCACCTCCACGTCGGAGAGTGACGTCCCACAGCCGGGGCACCAGTTCACCATGCGGTCTCCCTTGTACACCAAACCCTTGTTGAATAGGCGCACGAATACCTCTCGCACTGCCTTTGAGCACATCGAATCCATGGTGAACCTGCTTCGCTGCCAATCGCAGGAAGCGCCGAGCTTCTTCTGTTGCTCGACGATCTCGTCGCCATACTTGCTCTTCCACTCCCACGCGATCTCGAGAAACCTCTCACGCCCGATATCAGCTTTGGAGAGGCCATCCTTAGCGATGCTCGCGGTGACCTTGGCCTCCGTCGCGATGCTGGCATGGTCAGTTCCAGGTATCCAGCAGACATTGGCGCCCTGCATCCTCTTCCACCGGACAAGGATGTCCGGGATTGTCACATCGAGTGCGTGCCCTAGGTGAAGCGTACCCGTGATATTCGGCGGAGGCATCACCATGGTGAAGTGCTCTCTTGCAGGATCAGGGTCTGGCTCATCGTGGAAGTACCCACGGTCGAGCCAGAACTGGTACATCTGTTCCTCGATCTCCTTTGGATCGTATGCTGTCGGTATGTCCGTTCCTCCCATGTGCCTCTCCTGCCTCCCATGTGAATGGTCCAGTAGCAAAAGAGCCTCCCCGCCCACCGTAGGGCGAAGAAGGCTCTCCTTCGCGGTACCACCTCTCGGCAACGCCGGCGCCCGAGTCCGCTCGCCAAATGGCCCGCGGACACGCGCAACCATGCGCAACTCTCTTCGGCTTTAACGGGCCACCCGCCCGGCCCTACCCAGCGTCCCAATTGGGGTATGGGCGCCTTCAGGCCAGTCGCTCGGGAGCGACCTTCGCGCACGCTTGCTGCCAGGGCGCCTTCC
Source organism: Clostridia bacterium (assembly GCA_034926675.1). Classification (NCBI taxonomy): domain Bacteria; kingdom Bacillati; phylum Bacillota; class Clostridia; species Clostridia bacterium. Next base: position 14,256 of record JAYFQW010000035.1, read on the forward strand.
AGCCGTTGGACGCCCCTCTCTTTGGCTGCGCCTGCGCTACTCCTCCCCGTCATCGCGTCTTCAGTATTTGATGCATATCATATCATATTCCGACAGGCGTGCAACAGCGCGCTGCCATCGCCATCCAACACCCGCGTTATGCGTTCTCCTTTTGCTTCTTCGCCTGCTCGATCACTGCCGCAGCCACGCTCGAGGGCGCCTCTTCGTAGTGGTCGAACTCGGTGACGAAGGATCCGCGGCCGCCCGTCATCGACCTGAGGTCGATGGAATACTTGAACATCTCCGCCATTGGGACCAAAGCCTTCACGACCTGGTATCTTCCCTGAGGCTCCATGCCAAGAATGCGCCCGCGCTTCTTGTTGAAATCCCCCATGACATCGCCCATGTACTCCTCTGGCACCGTGACCTCGGCCTTGACAATGGGCTCGAGGATGATCGGGTTCGCATCAGCGCACGCCTTCTTCAGGGCGAGCTGGGCGGCGATCTTGAAGGCCATTTCGGAGGAGTCAACAGGGTGGCTCGAACCGTCAGTCAGCGCGCACTTGATGTCGACTAGGGGGTAGCCAGCCTGGATGCCCTCTGGCAACGCCTCTCTGAGCCCCTTCTCAACGGCCGGGATGAACTGCCTCGGGACCGATCCTCCAAACACCCTATCTTCGAACTCGAAGCCAGAGCCTGCTGGAAGCGGCGAGACCTCGATCCACACATCTCCGAACTGCCCGCGTCCGCCGGTCTGCTTCTTGTGCCTGCCCTGCACCAGCACAGTCTTCTTTACTGTCTCGCGGTAGGGCACCTTCGGAGTATCAAGAGTGACCTCTACGCCGAACTTCCTCTTAAGACGGTCGGCAATGATATCGAGGTGCACTTCGCCCATTCCGGCAACGACGAGCTCGCCGGTTTCCAGTTCCTTTGTGTAGCGCAGAGTGGGATCCTCTTCGAGAATCCTCACGACGCCCTGCCCTATTTTATCTTCATCGCCCTTGGACTTCGGCTTGATGGCCATGGAAAGCACAGGGCTTGGGAATTTCACGCGCTCAAGCAATATCGGCTTGTCCTTATCGGAGAGAGTATCGCTTGTAGTGGTGTCGGTCAGCTTCGCTACGCCCGCGATATCTCCAGGGCCGACCTCAGCGACTGCCACCTGCTGCTTGCCTTTCATAAGGAACACTTGGCCGAACCGCTCCATCTTCTCCTTGCTCGCGTTGTACACCTGAGAGTCAGACCTCACGATGCCGGAGTACACCCGAAACATCGTTATCTTGCCTACGTACGGGTCAGCGAGGGTCTTGAAGACCAACGCAGAGAATGGCTCAGCCTCTTCTGGCTTCCGCTCAGCACTCTCCTCGGTATGGGGAAGATGCCCGCGAGCGGCGCCTACAGCTACAGGAGATGGGCAAAGAGAGACGATGGAATCGAGAAGCGTTTGAACGCCCACCATGCGAAGGCCCGATACGCAGAACACCGGCACTACCGTGCCTGTTGCCACGCCCATGGCCAACCCGCGCTCGAACTCCTCCTGAGTGAGAGACTCCCCCTCGAGATACTTATTGAGCAGATCCTCATCATTCTCGGCGGCATACTCCACGAGCTTATCCCGGTACTCCTGAGCAATATCGGCGAGATCCGACGGAATGTCGCCGAGGGTGAAGCTCTTGCCGGTCGCATCATTCCATGTGCAGGCCTTCATGTGGACCAGGTCCACCACTCCACGGAACTTGTCGCCCTGGCCGATCGGAATCTCGGCGACTGCAACATGATTGCCAAACGCGCTCTGCATAGAATCGATGGCCTTATCGAAATTGGCATTCTCACGATCTATTCGGCTGATCACCGCGATACGCGGAATCTCAATGTCGTCTGCACGGCGCCACATGAATTCCGTGCCCACTTCGACGCCGGATACCGCATCCACCATTACCATGGCCGCGTCAGCGACGCGGAGCGCCCCCACTACCTCACCGACGAAATCGGAGTAGCCGGGGGTATCGATCACGTTGATCCTGCAGCCGTTCCACTCCACGGGAGCGACCGAGGCATTGATGGATATCTTGCGCCTCACCTCGTCTGGATCGTAGTCCATAGTGGCTGAGCCGTCGTCCACGCGGCCGAAGCGGTCAACGCCGCCGCTCAAGAAGAGCATGGCCTCGGTGAGAGTCGTCTTGCCCGCCCCACCGTGGGAAACGATAGCGAGGTTCCGCAGTTGATCCACCCTGTATTTCTTCAAGCGATCTCCTCCCTTAGACGCGTCGCCCGCAGCTGTCACATGCGTTGCCAATGACCCATAAAGGCTCACTGTAATATTCTACACTCTAGCGGTTCGGGAGGCAATAGCAGATCGCCATCGGATCGCAGTTCGCGCTGGTTGAGTCATTATCGTATCTCGTTCTAGAACTTGAAGGAAACGCCAACATCTGCCGAAGGCTCTGCAACAATCAACTCGGCTGCGCCTTTGGCTTTCTCCACAGTCACTTTCCATCCGATGCCGCCATCGACAGTCACCCCGTTCACCGGACCTATACGGGCTGACAACCCAAGCGACGTGGTAGTCTTCCGGCTTGATGCGTCTGCCTCGGGAGGCTGCACGCCATCTGAGGGCTCCTCGTCATCACCCTCTGCATCAGTGTCTGGGGCCCAAGTGGAGGTCATGGCGCCGCCGGCGGTCAGCTTCACCCCACGCAAAGGCTCCCATCCAAAGCTGAGTTTAGCGGATGCCTTGGGGGATAGCTCAGAATCAGGCCGACCAATGAGCTTGGAGCACCCGAGGCTAGCTGCCGCATCAATGCTCCACACAGCTAGCGGCCTGTAGTTCAGAGAAGCAGACGCGCTGATCCCGGCCACGTCCTTAGCAGGGGCGAACGCCCACTTCTTCATGTCCATCCCCACATCGAACTCGAGCGTGTGCTGCTTACCAGGTTTCCATCTGCACGCCATTCCAAGCGCGCCTGCTGAGTAGGACTTGCCAGGCGAGGCCGGATACTCCCGTCCCCTACCGGATAGCTGCGCCGATGCCATGATCCCGGGAGCGGGTTCCCATCCCAGCGCCGCAGATGATGCCCAATGAGACGAACTCCACTTGGGATTGCCAGGCATCAGTTTCCTGCCCACTTCAGCGTCGCTCGTGAAGCTGAGCTTTGGCCGTTCCCAAAGCAGCCCCGAGAGCTTGGCAGTGCACACGCCCTCGACGTAGTTCCTGGCGCTGTTGAAAGGATAGTCCCTGACAGCTGCGGAAGTCTTGCCCTCTAGCTGCCAGGGACTTACTGACTTCCCAGTACGCGCCCGCGCGGCCAACGATACATCACTGTGACTTGATGCAGGCTTGGACCAGGATGCCGAGTTCGCATAGGCCATGCTGCCGAAGAGACTGCCCCACGTTTCGGAGTGGGACACGTCGGCCGAGGCCTTGACGACGAGCGAGCCGTCAGAAGCCGAACGCGCCGACAGCAGCACTGCACCCGCCTTGTAGGATGCGTTCACGTCGAATCCGGCGCCATATCCCAGTTTCAGATCGAGCGAAAGTGACCGCGTCGCCCCTGCCCCCCATGCCGGAACGGCGAGAGCAAGAACCAGCGATGCCGCCATCGCTGCCGCAATCACTTCATGACCAGGCCTTGGCCTAGCAGAGTGTTGAAACCGCACAGCAGATCACCTCCGCAGGGTTTGCGCCTTGCGAGGATGCCTCCGTACCGCGTCGGCACGCCTCCATGGTACCATTCACTGGAATGATTGTAAACCGATGGAGAGGGTGATTCTGCAGCCACCCTTCGGGTGATCCTGTGCGTTCTCCGCTATTTGCAGTTCCGCCGAAACACTCTAGCCCGGACTATATCGGCTAGGTCAGGGCCTGAGACTTGCTCAAGATCATATCTCACCCTAACCGCAGGCTTACGGATACTCAGAACGCGCCTGAGGTCGATTGGGGTGCCGATGACAACAACGTCGGCATCGGAGTTGTTGATGGTCTGTTCAAGCTCTGACACCTGCCTCTTGCCATAGCCCATAGCAGGCAGAAGCGGTTCTAGGTGATGGAACCTGTTCAGCGTATCCACTATGCTTCCTACTGCAAACGGCCTCGGATCCACGAGAGAGGCCGCCCCGAACTGGTGCGCAGCAACAGTGCCCGCGCCGTACCCCATCCCGCCGTGGGTCAGTGTGGGGCCGTCCTCAACAACCAGGACCCGTGCGCCCCGGATGGCCTCGGCATCATCAACTCGAACAGGCGATGCAGCCTCGATTATCTGCGCACTCGGATTGATGCCAGCGACGTTCCGGCGCACCGCGTCCACATCCTCACGCTTGGCGGTGTCGACCTTGTTGATGATCACAACATCCGCCATCCTCACGTTGGCCTCGCCTGGATGGTATGACATCTCGTGTCCGGGCCGATGCGGATCGGCGAGGGTGATCATGAGATCCGGCGTGTAAAATGAAAGGTCGTTGTTCCCCCCATCCCACAGAACCACATCAGCCTCCTTCTCCGCCTCGCGGAGAATCGCGCCGTAGTCAACACCTGCGTACACTACGACACCCCGATCGATGTGGGGTTCGTACTCCTCGCGCTCCTCGATTGTGCACTCGTGCTTGTCCAGATCCTCATATGTGGCGAAACGCTGAACCGCCTGGCGCGCCAGATCTCCGTACGGCATCGGATGCCTCACTGCAACAACCCGGAGCCCGGCGTCGATCAGCACCTGGCTTATGTATCTCGTCGTCTGGCTCTTGCCCACTCCTGTGCGGACCGCGCAAACCGCTACGACCGGCGCCTTCGATTTGATCATGGTCGTGGCCGGCCCCATCAGGCGGAAGTCGGCGCCAGCCGCGAGCACTGCAGATGCCTTGTGCATGACATCGACATGGGCGATATCGCTGTAGGCGAACACCACCTCAGTCACGTCATTCTTCTTTATCAGGTCAGTCAGCTCGGTTTCGGGGTGAATCGGAATTCCGTTCGGGTACAGCTTTCCTGCGAGCGCCGAAGGATAGACTCTCCCGGCGATATCAGGGATCTGAGTGGCTGTAAACGCAACCACCTCATACCTTTCGTTATCCCTGAAGTATACGTTGAAGTTGTGGAAATCGCGCCCTGCGGCGCCCATGATGATAACCCTGGTCCTCACCATCTGTTCGCCTCCACGCCCCTTTCGAGAATTCGCGCACACCGCTTCATGCATACCCTGCGTAGGGTTATGGTACACAAGAAGGGGCAACTGCATCCACTGGCCTGCGCCAAGAGGACGATCCGTGAATGCAGTAAACCGTATGTATATGCACTCGTGCATACTCATTGGTGTAGATTCGATTCCGTGCCGTCAATTCCTTCAGAGAGTAGAGACAAACTGCATCAGCACATCATCTCAAAACAGCAGCGCAACCCTGATGGGTTGCGCTGTTTGATCCCGTTGCATTGCCGCGCTCGCTCAGCACGACACTGGCGGCTGATGGTGATGGGGGACTGGCGGAGGCAACATGTCCTGAGGGCGAATCTTGATGGGAGGGCCCACCGGTTCTCCTGTGTCCGCACTGTTCATGCCTAAGCCCTCTCGATCAGCTGACTTTCGATGAGTCATGGCGACTGCAAGCACCTCATCCATGTGGGCAACCGCTACGAAGTGCATATCCGACCGGATGTTTTCCGGGATCTCCTCAACGTCCTTTCGGTTCTCCTCAGGTATGATGACTGTACGGATGCCGGCTCTGCGCGCCGCGAGAGCCTTCTCCTTGAGCCCTCCTATGGGGAGGACACGTCCGCGGAGGGTGATCTCGCCTGTCATGGCTACATCGCTCCTGATAGGAACGCCAGATAGCGCCGACGCCAGTGCGGTCGCCATTGTGATGCCTGCCGAAGGCCCGTCCTTTGGTATCCCTCCCTCCGGGATGTGTATGTGGATGTCCGCCTTCTCGTAGAAATCCTCAGCAATCCCAAGCTCACGGGCTCGCGACCTTACGTAAGTGTATCCGGCCTGCGCCGACTCGCGCATTACCTCTCCGAGCTTCCCGGTGAGCATCAGTTTGCCGCTGCCCTTCATCGCCGATACCTCTATCGCGAGGATATCCCCACCTGTTTCAGTCCACGCAAGCCCGGTGGCCACACCGACCTTGTCGTCGGCATCCACGACGCCATACCTGAACTGCGGAACGCCCAGGAATTTCTGAAGGTTCCCACTGTTCACGTTGAACGGCCCCTTCGCGCCTGCCACCACCTCGCGCGCCAGCTTGCGGCAGATCGAACCTATCTGCCTCTCCAGGCCGCGAACCCCGGATTCCCGAGTATACAGCCTGATGATCTCGCGGGTCACATCATCGCCCACAGCAACAGCATCGGCTTCCAGGCCATTCTCCCGCACCTGCTTCGAAATGAGGAACCTGCGGGCAATCTGCAGTTTATCCTCTTCTGTGTAGCCTGGAATCGATATGATCTCCATCCTGTCCTGCAGCGGGCGAGGGATCGAGTACAGGTTATTTGCCGTCGTGATGAACAGAACGTCTGACAGGTCTACTGTGACTTCCATGTAGTGATCTCCAAACTCGCAGTTCTGCTCTGGGTCAAGCGCCTCAAGCAGGGCTGCCGACGGGTCGCCTCGGAAATCGGCAGACATCTTGTCGATCTCATCCAGAAGGATGACAGGGTTCATGCTGCCTGCCTGCTTCATGATCTGAACTATCTTGCCAGGCATAGCGCCCACATATGTGCGCCGATGCCCACGGATCTCCGCCTCGTCACGCACTCCGCCGAGGGAGAACCTCACGAACTTGCGGTCAAGCGCTCGGGCTATGGATTTCCCGAGAGATGTCTTGCCCACTCCGGGGGGGCCGACCAAACAGAGGATCGGACCCCTCAGGCTATCTGCGAGCTGCCTCACGGCCAGGAACTCCAGTATCCTCTCCTTGACCTTCTCCAGCCCCCAGTGATCCTCATTCAGGATCTTCTCGGCGGCCACGATATCCAGACGGTCTTCAGTTCGCACGCCCCACGGTATGGACAGAAGCCAGTCGAGATAGTTGCGCACTACAACTGACTCCGCAGCCATAGGCGGCATGTGCTCTAGCTTGTCCAGTTCCCGCACTGCATGATCGAGAGCCTCGGAGGGCAACTTCGACTCATCGATTCTGTGCCTCAGCTCGTCTACCTCCGCGGCCTTCTCGTCCTTTTCGCCCAGTTCCTTCTGGATTGCCCGAATCTGCTCACGGAGATAGTATTCCTTTTGCGTTTTCTCCATCTGTTTTCGTACTCGCTGGTGTATTTTGCGCTCCAGTTCGAGGATTTCCACCTCACGCGATAGGAGCACCGAGAGCGTCTCAAGCCTGCTCTTTACGTTGAGCGATTCCAGAACAGACTGTTTGTCTTCCACGCGAAGAGGAAGATGGCCCGCGATATCGTCAGCAAGTTTCCCAGGATCATCTGTTCCTGCCACCGACACGACGATTTCCGCAGGTATCCGTTTGGATATCTTCACGTACTGCTCAAAATCCCGCATTACGTTCCTAGAGAGAGCCTCAACTTCCATTCCGCGCTCTTCCTCGGTGGCCAGGCGCCTGACCCTTGCCATGTAGCATGGATCGGACGCGACATACTGGAGTATGCTTGCGCGTTCCATGCCCTCCACGACGACCCGCACCGTCCCATCAGGCAGTCGGACCAGCTGCTTGATCTCTGCAATCGTCCCAAGGCTGAATATGTCATCTGGTGAAGGCTCGTTTATCCTAGCAGCTTTCTGAGCGGAAAGGAGAATGAGCTTCTCGCCTGACATCGCCTCATCAAGGGCAGCGACGGATCTATCTCTCCCTACCTCTAGGGGTATCGTCATTCCAGGAAAAAGCAGGACACCCCGAAGAGGCAGAAGTGGCAGCACTCTCTGTCCTGCTGTGTCGTCCCCAGTTTTCGTCTCTTCCGCTCTAGCCACGGGTCTATGCACCTCCTGATTGCACGCTACCTATTCTCCTCCTGCCTTCATACTCCTTCAGGAAATGCAGGTCACGGAATCCAAAGTGTGGTGTAGCTGGGGTAACAAAAATGGCGTCCCTCTTCGGGGCGCCCAACATCCAGTGCGTGTCAGTATCTCATGTCGGGAACAGAGCTATCTGGTTGTTGCAACAGCAACCTGCGTCGCGGCCACGGTCGTCTTCGTCTGGGTTGCCGACACAGCAGGGCTCACTGGGCTCGCTGGGGTCACAGAAGACAGGGATGAGGCGGCAACGCCAGGCAAGACCACTAGATCGTGGGGAAGCCCCAGGGGTGCGTCATCAGCGCATTTGGCAGCGAGAGCGACTGCCTCGGAGATGTCGCTGATCGCTACTGCCTGTATATCCGCCCTGTCCGCAAACCTATCCTGCCAATTCTCCGCGGGTATGAGTACCTTGGATGCCCCCGCCGCCGCAGCAGCGTCGATCTTCGCGGGCACTCCGCCGACAGGCTTCACCGCTCCTAATATCGACAGCTCACCCGTAATAGCGATCCTGTTATCCACGGGCGTGCGCCTGACCGCCGATAGCACCGCGATTGCCATTGCCACTCCTGCGGACGGCCCGTCCACAGGGCCTCCACCTGGGAAGTTCACATGTATGTGGTAGCTAGATAGGTCGACTCCGAACCTAGATCGAAGCACAGTGGCCACATTGTCGACCGAACTCCGCGCCATGCTGCGCCTTCGGATTACCTTCGAGCCATCCCCCTGCTCCTCCTCATCCACGACTCCAGTAACGGTGAACGCGCAGGGATCTTTGCCGCCTATCGCCGGAGAAGCCGATGCCTCTATCTCGATTAGAGCGCCCATCGACGCTCCCCACACAGCAAGCGCGTTCACTACGCCGATAGCGGGCTTGTCAGGGATCCTTCGTTCAGGCCTTGGGGAGTGCCGACCGCTCTCCACAACCCACTCCATGTCCGACTGAAGCACCATCTGATGGCCATCGGTAATAGCGACACCCGCAGCGAGCTGCACCATGTTCACGGCGTCCCGCCCATTCTGGGCATACTTCATGATGATGTCGAGGACGCCCTCCTGTGCCTGCATATGGAGTTTGTCGAGAGCCCCCGAAGCAACTTTGCCAACCTCACTCGGCGAAAGCGCCCTGAAGTATACTTCCAGACAGCGCGAACGTATCGCCGGAGGTATCTCCTGGTTCGACCTTGTGGTAGCTCCGATGAGCCTGAAGTCCGCCGGAAGGCCATTAGTGAAGATGTCGTGGATGTGCTGGGGAATGCTGGCATCCTCAGAGCTGTAGTATGCAGATTCCAGGAATACCCTTCTGTCTTCGAGCACCTTGAGAAGCTTGTTCATCTGAACCGGATGCAGTTCACCGATCTCGTCGATAAACAGGACTCCGCCGTGGGCCTTCGTGACCGCTCCAGGCTTGGGCTGGGGTATTCCCGCGATCCCCAGAGGCCCGGCCCCCTGGTAGATGGGATCATGCACTGACCCTATGAGCGGATCCGCTATCCCTCTATCATCGAACCTGGCCGTGTTTGCGTCGATCTCCACGAATTTCGCGTGGTCCTTGAAAGGGGAGAGGCTGCACTTCTTGGCCTCCTCCAGCACCACACGGGCAGCTGCGGTCTTTCCCACCCCAGGCGGACCGTACAGGATCACGTGTTGGGGGTTTGGCCCGCATAGCGCAGCCCGGAGCGCTCGGATCGCGTCAGCCTGCCCGATCACATCCTCAAGGCACGTGGGCCGAGTCATCTCCGTGAGGGGCTTGGTGAGGCTTATGGCGCGGAGCTCACGGAGTTTCTCCATCTCGCGGCGGGACTCGCGGTCCACAGCAGATTTCGATCCTTGCTGCGCACGGAGAAGGTTCCAGAAATACAGGCCGATCACTGCGGCGAAAACCAGGTTAATCAGCCCAAGGACCCCAATATTGCTCACCGTGGCTCGCCCCCCATCCACGGTGTAGCATGCCCCTCGAAAAAGCAACTATCCCGGCGGGCACAGGCGCCACACCGGGATATAGCAGGCATTTTATCGACGCCAGGCCTCAGGCGGTCTCCTCTTTCTTCCTGGCAGGCTTCTTCTCAACCAGCACAAGTGCGGGCTGGGCCTTGCCTTCCACTGATTCCTTGGTAACGACCACCTTTTTCACATCGGTACGGCCTGGTATCTCATACATGACGTCAAGCATCAGCTTCTCAGTGATGGATCTGAGGCCTCTTGCGCCTGTCGCTCTTGCGATTGCTTTCGACGCTATGGCTGTGAGGGCATCCGATGTGAACTCAAGGCCCACTCCATCCAGTTCAAACAGCTTTTGGTACTGCTTGACCAGGGCATTCCTGGGCTCAGTGAGGATCCTCACCAGAGCCGCTTCATCAAGAGCATCGAGGGGAACCACCACCGGGAGCCTGCCTATGAACTCGGGGATCAGTCCGAACTTGAGCAGGTCCTCCGGCATTGTCTGGCGGAGAATGTCGCCTATCAGCCGGTCGATCTTGGGTCGGAGCTCGGAGCCGAATCCAAGTGTCTTGCGGCCCACCCTGTTCTCGATCATCTTCTCGAGGCCCTCAAAGGCCCCGCCGCAGATGAACAGGACATTAGTGGTGTCGAGCTGGATGAATTCCTGATGAGGGTGCTTGCGGCCTCCCTGCGGAGGAACGCTTGCTACAGTGCCCTCGAGAATCTTGAGAAGCGCCTGCTGCACGCCTTCGCCCGAGACATCCCGAGTAATCGAAGGATTCTCCGACTTCCTGGCGATCTTATCCACCTCATCGATGTAGACGATGCCCTTCTCAGCTCGCTCGATGTCGTAGTCGGCATTTTGTATGAGCCTGAGCAGAATATTCTCCACATCCTCGCCCACATACCCTGCCTCTGTAAGGGATGTTGCATCAGAGATGGCAAACGGCACATTCAGGATCTTCGCCAGGGTTTGAGCAAGGAGCGTCTTGCCCGACCCAGTGGGGCCAAGCAGAAGGATGTTGCTCTTCTGGAGCTCCACGTCGTCGGTCTTGGATGCGGCGTTGATCCGCTTGTAGTGGTTGTATACCGCAACCGAAAGAGACTTCTTGGCCTCATCCTGCCCAATCACGTACTGATCCAGTGAGCTCCGGATCTCGTGGGGCTTGGGGATTTCGCCGAAATCCCCGCTGGATTCGGCGCCTATTTCTTCGTCTACGATTTCATTGCACAGCTCAATGCACTCATCGCAGATGTACACTCCAGGCCCTGCGATGAGTTTCTTGACCTGCTCCTGCTGCTTCCCGCAGAAGGAGCATTTAGGCTGGCCCTTTTCATCGGTGTATTTGAACATGCTACCACCTCTCGGCTATGGCTTGCCGGCCTTGCCCTCAAAGATGCTGTCGATAATGCCGTACTCCTTGGCATCGACGGGCGACATGTAGTAGTCGCGATCAGTGTCGCGCTCTATCCTGTCGACAGGCTGCCCAGTGTGCCTCGCCAGGATCTCGTGGAGAATCCCCTTGATCCGAAGAATCTCCTTGGCCTGGATCTCGATATCAGTGGCCTGCCCTTGGGCGCCCCCAGCAGGCTGGTGCATCATGATCCGGGAGTACGGGAGGGCATAACGCTTGCCATGAGCGCCAGCCGCAAGCAGCACTGCAGCCATGCTTGCCGCAAGCCCAACACATACCGTAGAGACCTGGGGTTTCACGTACTGCATAGTATCGTATATTGCCAGCCCGGCTGTGACAGACCCGCCCGGGCTGTTGATATACAGGTTGATATCCTTTTCAGGATCCTCACCCTGCAGGAATAGCATCTGCGCGATTATCAGGTTCGCCATAGTATCATCGATCTCGCCGCCCACGAAGATGATCCTATCCTTCAAAAGCCTGGAGTAGATATCGTAGGCGCGCTCGCCACGATTAGTCTGCTCAACCACAATTGGTACAAGAGTCATGCAACTGCCTCCCTACTCTTCGTTGGGGATGCCGTGGTCATCACCCTCCGCGTGCTCGTGGTCGCGGCCATGATCCTCGTTATCACATCCATCGCAGTGTGCGGTTTCCGGGTTGGCATCGCATGTATGCCCGAGGAACCCGCGCACGTTCTGGTAGGTGAGCAGATAAGCTGCGTCATCACGGGTCTCTGGGTCGGAAGCCAGCTTTCGCAGGTCCGCCTTGCTCGGATTGCCATAGGACCTGAAGAGCATCATCACCGCGTAGGTCACCTGTTCCTCAGTAGGCAGTAGGCTCTCCCTCTTTGCGACAGCCTCAACAACCAGCCTCTTCTTCGCGGATACTCCGGCGCCTTCTGCGAATTCCTTCACAAGCTCCTGCTCCGACGTGCTCTTCGCCAGAAGATACTGTTCCCATGTGAGGCCCTGCTGAACCACACGATCCCGCACGCGTCCTACGGCGCGCCAGGCTTCGCGGTCGACCAGGAGTTTCGGCGCCTCCACCTCGGAGGTTGTGACGAGGGAATCCAATGCTCGCTCTCCAAGGTCAGACACGGAATCGTCCAATGCTCTGTGGATAAGCGAATGGCGCACCTTCTCACGGAGCTCATCAATGCTCCCCGCGCCACCCATGTCCCGAGCGAACTCATCGTCGAGATCAGGCAGTTGCTTTGCCTTAATATCCCTAACAACAACGTTGAAGGCAGCATCGCGCCCACGAAGATCCTCATTGCTGTGCGACTCAGGGAGCTTCACGGTGATCTCCTTCGGCTCGTTCAGCGAAGCCCCAATCAGTCCGCTCTCGACACCGTCAACGAGAAAACCCGAGCCTACCTCGAACTCCACGTCATCATCGGAAAGCTCGTCAATCTCCTTGCCATCCACCGAACCATGCAGGTCGGCTGTGATCAGATCTCCCTGCTCAACTGTGGTCCGTTCAACTGGAACGAACTCCGCCCGTTCCTGACGCCAGTTCTCAAACACCCGCTCCACATCAGCATCGGTGACTTCACGCTGCTCGCGGTCTAGCTTAATCGCAGTGTAGTCGCCTAGTTTGACCTCAGGCTTCACGGTCACCTTAGCAGTGAATGTGAGCGGTTCGCCGTTCTCAAGATCTGCCGATTCAAGCCCATCGAAACTGGGATCCTCCAGCGCAGTCAGGTCATTGTCGCGAAGAGCCTGCATGTACGCCTCGGGCGCGAATGCCTGGATCGCCTCGTCGTAAAGCGCTTCCTTGCCAACGAACCTCTCGAGGATGGCCCTTGGCGCCTTCCCCTTACGGAAACCCGGAATGTTGACCCTCGACGTTAGCCTACGGGCGGCGCTGCCCAATGCCTCTCGGAGGGCGTCAGGGCTTACGGATATTTCGATCGTTGCCAGCCCTGCCTCGATACTCACTACATTGCCTTTGTACATGATGCACCTCGTTCCCCCGAGCATCGGCTCACCGCAACCTGCGCAAGGACTTGTTCCAGCTGAATGCCTTGGATCGAGCGGTGTCCTTCGGGTAACCTATTCGACGATACCTCGGACGATTCCTTTGCCAAATCGACGCTACCAAAAAGCATGCCCCGGCAGGCGGCTCGCATGGCCACAACCGAGGCAGGACTGATCATGCCCTATATGTACCCCTGATGCACCTCTCTGTGCCGTAAATTGGCGCGCCCGGCAGGGCTCGAACCTGCGGCCTACGGATTCGAAGTCCGTCACTCTATCCAGCTGAGCTACGGGCGCCCCCCCATCATGCCTGCGACACAGTATAGCATAACCGCATAGGGGTGTAAAGCGACATCAGTCGGTCTCAACTGCGACTCTAGCGGCGTCTACCACATTCCTCGCCATAGTGAGCGCCTCGTCGGCCATACCTTTGGAATACACGTCATCCGGGGGCTTGTACTCCCCCCTATGGACCTCGTACGGGTATCGGACATCAGACACATACTCCTCGAGCTCATCCACACACTCCACGAGATGCTGAACCTCGGGAACCGGGTCACCGTGAAGGAGCCTGGCGCGCATTATCGGAGACACCACGTGGGTCTTGCCAGTTATCACGCCGCGGTCCGCAAGGTACGCTTTCGCCGCCTTCTCCGCAGCCTGTTGGCAGTGGTACAGCACAAGGCCGTAGATCCCAGCATCGTAGAGGACCGTGGCGGCCTTGAGGTCCTGCTCTGCGTGGGCTAGGTATGCCGCCTTGAAATCCACGCCCGCCACTCCTTCTGGTACTCGTAGTCCCTGGCAATCCTGCTGCAGAAATCGTTGACCGCTGGGACCTGGCCAAACAGCACCCTGTGGCCCTCGCACAGCCCGAACATGAGCGGTGCATCCTTATCAAGGTTCATCTCGAGTTCCTCAGGGGTGAGGAGGACTGGCGACACCCTCCACATGTGCTCTCCCACGCCGTGCATAGCTATGGCCAGGCGTCTGCGCTGATCCCTGCCTGCCGGAAGGTTATCGGCAATGATGAGAAGATCCACATCATCGCTTTCGTTGGTCTCCTCGCGCTGTGCGCGGCTTCCGAATAGTATGATCGCCTTGAGATCCGCCCCAAACTGGCTGACGATGCTATTGACAATCTCAGAGTAATCAGGAACCATGTGACTCCCTCCAAGAGGTAGGCCTCAGGTGGTGCGCTCGCATTAGATTGTACCATATTGGCCAATTCCATACAATGCCATTAGGGGCCATTAGGGGCCTCCGCCGCGGGACATCCCGCGATCCAGTGGCCATCTCCAGAGCCGCCAAGATGAAAAAACCCCGAGCATACTCGCCCGAGGCTGGGAAGCTTATGGGGTGGGTGATGGGACTTGAACCCACGGCCCTCAGAGCCACAATCTGATGCTCTAGCCACCTGAGCTACACCCACCATGTCGCTTTTTGAATTCTACCATGGGGCCTGCACTGGGTCAAGTGGGGTTCGACGTTCGTGGTTCGTTCATTTGCACAAATTGACAAGGAGTCGCAGTAGGTGATAGGATTGGTGGCGTTCGAAAGGGGTGTTTTACCCTAATGGGCACAGATAACGCCCTGGCCGACAAGGTGAGGCGCGTGAAGCTCAACCCGTCGCAGGCTCTCGTCGCAGGCTTTGCCGCCGTTATTCTCCTCGGGGGGATCCTGCTCTCCATGCCTGTGGCCTCCAATGATGGCCACAGTCTCCGTTTCCTAGATGCGATTTTCACAGCGACCTCGGCGACCTGTGTAACTGGGCTGGTTGTGGTCGACACCGCCACCCAGTACTCGGTATTCGGTCAGGTCGTGATCATGCTCCTCATTCAGGTGGGTGGTCTCGGTTTCATGGCCCTTGCAACGATGATCGCCCTGGTCCTCGGCAGGCGCATCACCCTGCGCGGGAGGCTGTTCCTGCAGGAATCGCTCAATCAGTTCAGCATGGCGGGCCTAGTCCGCCTTACTCAGTATCTGCTTCTCACTACCTTCATAGTCGAAGGCGTTGGCGCCGTGATTCTGACTATACGGTTCTCATCTGTGATGCCACTGGCGAAGGCGGCCTACTTTGGAGTGTTCCATGCGGTATCCGCATTCTGCAATGCAGGATTTGATCTGTTCGGGATCATAACCGGCCCGTTTACGAGCCTCACATCCTGGGAGGCCGATCCCACGGTGGTGTTCACCATCTGCTCCTTGATCATCCTGGGAGGCCTCGGCTTTCCCGTGATAATCGAACTCGTTGGGCACAAGCATGGAAACAGATTCTCGCTTCATACGAAACTCGCACTCAGCGTTACTGCCCTGCTGCTTCTCGTGGGCATAGGCGGGATACTCGTGCTCGAGCTCACGAACCCCGGCACCCTCAAGCCTCTGCGATGGGATGGACGGCTGCTCGGGGCCATCTTCCAGTCGGTGACTCCCCGAACCGCGGGATTCAACACCCTCGATATCGGGCAACTTCGACATGCCACGCTCTTCCTCATGGTCGTCCTGATGTTCATCGGCGCCTCTCCGAGCTCCACGGGAGGCGGGATCAAGACTACTACTTTTGGCGTGCTGCTAGCCTCGATCGCAAGCACTGTCCGAGGTTATGACGAGGTGGAGCTTTACGACAGGCGAATCCCCAGAGATCTCATAATGAAGGCGATAACCATAGCCACGCTCGCGCTTGCGCTGGTTTCGGGCGTGACCATGATCCTGTCAGTGACTGAGCAGGCAACCTTCCTGCAGGTTCTCTTCGAGACCACATCCGCATTCGGGACAGTCGGGCTCACAATGGGGATCACGCCGGACCTCACCGACATCGGACGCATTCTGATCATCGCGACCATGTTCATGGGGCGCGTGGGTCCTCTCACTGTTATGGTTGCTCTGGCCCAACGCAAGAAGGCCGCAGTTAACGTACACCTGGCGGAGGAGAAGGTGCTAATCGGATGAGACTATTCATCATCAGGCATGGCGACACGCACCACAACCGAGATGAGGTCTTCCGCGGACGGGCGGACATACACCTCGACGACTCGGGTGAAGCTCAGGCCGCCGCGACCGGCCGTGCGCTATCTGGGAGCGGACTATGTGCGGTCTACGCAAGCCCCCTGTCGCGCACAGTCGAAACCGCCCGAGCCATAGCTGCGCCACATGGCCTCCCAGTTGAGACCGTGGACGGACTCAACGATATCGATGTCGGGCTGTGGGAGGGGCTCCCCGTCAAGCGCGTTCGCTCCGAGTATGGCATTGAGTTCGTGGCCTGGCAAACCGGCCCCGAGCTGTTCAGGTTCCCTGGGGGCGAGAGCCTCTCCGACGTCTCGCGCCGCTCCACGGATGCCCTCTCCTCCATCATCTCATCACACGGACAAGGAGACTCAATCGCCATCGTGTCACATCGAGTTGTAGCAAAGCTCCTACTGCTTCACATGGTGGGAGCGCCTGTGTCAAGCTTCTGGAACATATCGCAGGATCCATGCTGCATAAACCTGATTCAGTGCACTGACCTAGGATACATACTGCACAAGGTGAACGATACATCACATCTTGCTTCGCTATAAGTATAAGAGTAAGGAGCGGGATCTATGGATCTCCACTCAGTGATGCATTTGCCGCACGACCCCATGGCATACCCAATCGGGCAAGATGAAATAGAGTTGGTGCTCCGAGCAGGCCGCGGTGACCTCAGCCGCGTGACGCTTGCCTTCACGGATCGGTATTCACCACGTCGGCGCCCTGCGCGCATTAGCATGGCTATTCTCGGACACGACTCTCTGTTCGAGTATTGGACTGCCCGAATGAGATTGAAATACGGCCGTTTCCAGTACTACTTCATTCTAGATGACGGCAACAAGGCGGTTCACTATGGCGAGGGGGGATTCGCTCAGGAGGTCCCGAAGCATCAGCCCTGGGCATGGTGCTTCCACTATCCCTACGTCTGGTGGCATCCTGAGATTGACAATCCACCTGCCTGGGCTCGCGATGCAGTAGTCTATCAGATCTTCGTCGACAGGTTCGCAGATGGCGATCGGTCCAACAACCCCCCAGGCGCCGCGCCGTGGGGCGCCCGGCCCACCCCGCATTCGTTCGCCGGAGGCGACCTCTCTGGGATTCAGAGCAGGCTGCAGTACATCTCTTCCCTGGGAGTCTCATGCCTGTACCTGACTCCGGTATTTCTGGCGCCATCGAATCACAAGTACGATACCACCGACTACTTCGCCATCGACCCGGCGTTCGGTGATGAGAATGCGGCTTTCGACCTTGTTCGCGCATGCCACGAACGGGGAATCCGGGTGATGCTCGATGCAGTCTTCAACCACTGCGGTTGGGATTTCTTTGCCTTCAAGGACGTCCGGGAGAATGGTGAACGATCCCCATATGCGAGCTGGTTCAATATTCATGAGTTTCCGGTGAGATCAGGCCCCAAAGGCAACTACGAGACATTCGGAACCGATGTGTGGCAGATGCCGAAGCTGCGCACAGATAACCCGGAGGTGCGCGAGCATCTCATATCCGCCGCGGAGCACTGGACGAGGGAACTCCGGATCGACGGGTGGCGCCTGGACGTCGGAGATGATGTAGATCCAGGCTTCTGGCGGGAGTTCCGAAAACGCATCCGAGCCATCGACACAGATGCCCTGATCGTGGGGGAGGTCCTGCACGACGCAACGCCCTTCCTGCGCGGAGACCAGATGGATTCGATAATGAACTACCCCTGGCGCGAGGCGTGCCTGGCGTTCTTCGCCCGCCGCGACATCAGCCCCGCGGAGTTCTCAGACCGCCTGACATCACTGCAAGTTCGCTACAGGGCACAGGTATGGCAGGCGCTTTGGAACCTACTCGGTTCCCACGACAGGCCGCGGATACTGACCATGTGCGGAGGAGACGCCCGTCGAGTCGCGCTGGCCGCCATGTTCCAATTCACCTGTGCTGGGGCGCCATACGTGTATTACGGGGATGAAGTGGGAATCGAGGGCCTCGATGACCCTGATTGCAGAAGGTGCATGCCATGGGACGAGGCCTCGTGGAACACGGAACTGCTGGCCCACTTCCGCGCCCTGGCAGCGCTGCGCAAGAGGTTCACATTGCTCAGGCGCGGGCGGTGCATCACCCTGATCGCCGGGGAATCCGCGCTCGCCTACGCCAGGTGGGACTCGCGCACCTGCATGATCGTTGCCATGAACAACTCGGATGAGCGGGCTGAGATAGGATTGAAGGCTCTCGATGAATCGCTCGGGGCCGCAACCGGAAGCCTCGCAAAATGGGCTGGGCGACCGCTTCAAGCTTTGTACTCATATGCAGGAGCAAGCTTGGAGAAGACAGATGGCGAGGCCTGGGGCGGCGAATCCGGCGGTCAAGCGCAAATCGCCCTGCCTGCCATGAGTGCAATCCTGCTCAGGGTCGTGTGAAGCAGCGTCGGGCACTACGCCTTGGCAACAGTGAACACTATGGTTACGCCGTACCTATCTGCAGTATCCTGCCAGGTGATGTCCATCTGGAAATCCATGGGCAGTTTCACCCAGTCTGGGCCCATACTCTCGTAGATCTGCGTAGACTGAGTTGAGAGAGGAATGAACTGCCCGGAACTGGATCGCCTCACCTTCATCTGGCTTACGGGGATCCGGTTTCCATTGGGCGAGACCAGCATCTCCTCGTCGGCGGCAACGGACACGACAAACGGCACATTCCCGCGGACATCCGCGACGATGGAAGACGGTTTCCGGGCTGTCCGTCCCTCCACGGTCTCTTCCCCTGTCAGAAAATCCTCTGCCGAGAACGTCAGCAGAGATCGATCGAGGATCATGATCACAGTCTCAGGCACAAACACCCTCACCGGCAGGCTTGAGCTAGCAGCGCCTGGAGGAAGGGCGGGCCTTGCCGACGAGAGTGCAGCACATGCCGACCCACCCGCAAGGAGCAGTGCCGCCAGCATCACACATGCGGCCTCGAACCCTCTCCATGCAATGACATGCCCGATACGCGCCATGCCCCTGCCCCCCATCAGAATATGAACCAATGTGCGGGCTTACGCCGCGCACTATCGATAGAACCCTATGCCCGCCTCAAAGGTCACTGCGTTGTGGTCGTTTCCAGTGACCGACCCAGCTCCGATGCTCCGTACCGCGCCAAGCGACAGCCCGACCCCGCCCGGGAAGATGAACCCCCCGGTGACCCTGATGCCCTTCAGGCCGGGATCGCCCAGTATTGAAGCCGAAGCAGTCAGCAGCATGCCCTCACGCCGGTCTGGTTCGGCTCCTTCTGCTCGGTCCGATCCAAAAGACGCGGTTGCTCCTGCCTCCCACACCCCCAGGCCCCGATACACCCGAAAACGCTCATCGGCGCCGCCTGAGCTGCCTGCGCCGCCAGCGCCGTCTGCTGCGTAATCCTCGGAACCCTCTGCCACAAGCCCCACCGGATCCCATCGCGCCCATAAGCGAAGCCACTTGGCCACCTCTACCTGGTCTGAGAGGCCTAGCATCAGCGCTTTCGCGCCGCCGGGGCCCACGTTGCTTCCCATTCGGAGTTCGAAGGAAGAGCCCGGCTCAAGCCCAGTGGGCGCGTATGCAGCAAAGCTGAGGGTTCCGGCAGAGCTCAGGATCATCTGAACCCCAGCTCCAGCGGCGCTCGCAAGCGCTCCTTGTTCGCCCGTACGCGGGCCGAGGTTGCGATCGAACGCAGACGACAGCCCGAAAGCGTCGGCGGCAAAGAGCACCGCGGATGGATGCTCAGCATCGCCCGGATTCACAGGCATCGCTGTCAGCAGCACTGCAAACTCCCTATATTCGGCCTGTTCGGCCTGATGGCCATCCGTCGCGTCGCCGGACGCGGATGCAGCCTGCCCGGCAAATGCGGCACGCGCCACAGCGATGAGCGTTCGCTCGCCCGCACCGAGGGCTACTTCCTGAGTGACCCCATCCGTCCTGTATCCGCCACTGGATAGCGTGATCCGAGTGCGCGATTGCCCGGCAGCAGCGTCAAGGCCGAGCAGGACAAGCTCGATGACGTACTCATCGGTGACTGGCATCCCATGCGTGTACCTGGTGACGCTTGATGCGAAACGAGCCTTGCCGCCCTGCAGCACGATGAACCTGGCTTTACGCTCCGACTCTTCCCGAGCCGTCGTCGTTTCCGGAAGGATGTGCGGACCCACGTTCCCCATGAGCCCAACACTGCCAGGGGCGATGGCGAAATGGATGCCATGCGCCTCATCAAGGTGCGATGCAGCAATCTCCCTCGCGGCCGAAGGCCCAAAGACGCTGGCGATATCAACTACCTCAATTTCGTACAGAACCGCCGCAAGGCCGATGGGATCGCCGCCCGAGGCAAATGCGTGGGAAGCTGCCGACAGCAACAGCAGCGCCGCCAGCACGATGGCAGCCAATTCCCGGCAGGCCCGCATGGAACCATGCTTGGGGGCTTGCTCCGAGGCCCTCATGCTATTTCACAACCTCAGCCGTGATGAAGACGAGAAGCTCATTCTCCACCTGCTGCTTCTCAGCCCTCTTGAACAGGAGACGGATCAGAGGGATATCCCCGAGCACGGGCGTCTTGGTCTCTCGGTCCAAAAGGTCCTTGCCGGAAAGCCCAGCTATGAGCAGGGTTTGTCCGGGAGTGATCCGCACAACCGAGCTGAACTCCGCCGCCCGCACCACAGGGCCGAATGTGGACTTGTCGGTGAAGTAACTCACCTTCTGGGATAGCTCCAGCTCTATCTGCTGGCCCCTGACCCGGGGCGTCACCTTCAGCTCAGTTCCGGCCTCGATCTTCTCCACGCGCGGCGTTGTGGTTGTTTCCGAACCGATCACTAGGTTGTACCTGTCGCCCACGAAGAGCGAGCCCGTCTTCCCATCGGAGATGATGATCACAGGATCGGCGTTCACACGCGCCCTGTCATCGCGCTCAAGCGCCCGGATCTTTGCAGCGATCCTTCCGAACACATCAGTGTCGAGGCCGATCGATCCCGATGCCAGGCTCAGCAGGGCGGTCCAGTCCGGTTTCACGGCCTGCCCATGCTCGAGCTCCCACTGGAAGCTATCGATGCCCCACTCCCGAACGACCTCACTCCTGACCTCGGTGACCAGCGCCTTGACCCTGATCTGAGGGCGGTCAGCGTCGATCTTGTCGAACAACGCCACAAGCCTGTTGATGGTCTCTCTCGGCGCTGATATCACTGCGATATCGCGTTCGGAGTCGAATTTCACGAATGGCTCATAAGCAGTGGGTGTAAGGAACCTGGCAGTAGAGGCGCTTATGCTCTTGAAGACGTACACCTCCGCCTCAGCGAGGTCCCCGAAGACTCTGTTTCTCGGATCGGCAAGGCCGACAATGTAGAAGTCATCCACGCGCCGGAATGCGTAGCCTCCTCCAGCGAGCACCAAGCGAAGTGCACGCTCAACCGGAACATCGATGAGATCGAGGCTTACAGTGCCGGTGACGCTCGGATCCACTGCAATGTTCACGTCAGCCTGCAGCGCCAGCTCGGCTATGGCCTCGCGGATGTCGGTGTCGAAAAACGTGGCAGTGATGCTTGCATCCGCATGCTCCCCCGAGCCTTCGGCCACCCCGGATTCCGGCGAGCCAAGGGGCGCGGATGTAGGTGCAGCGCAAGCAATGCCCGTTGGCGACATTGACGAAGACCCAAGTAGAACTGCCACGAGAATGATGAATGCGGCTACGTTGCCACTGCGCAAGACGATCAACCCCTATCCCAGAAACCGTTTGCTCACTTAATCACTATTTCGAACGAGCTTGCGCCGATCTGCGCCTCATCCTCGTACACCCTGATCTCTGCCGTGTACTTGCCCGGCGCCACCCCCGACAAGAGCCCCGAGAGGGTGAGAAAACGGCCGGGCAGAACCGTTGGGCGATCCGCTCCCTCAACAGTAAGTCTGCTGGTTAAGGTCGCATTTCCGTTTGCTGGCCTCAGAACCAGAGTGGCCTTTGGCGACAACCTGACGTCTCCCGAGTTCCGGATCACCATCGACACCAGCGCCTCTGCACCAGTGCGGTCTGCATTCAGACTGGCGACCTCCACAGCCCGAGCAGCCTTCCCGGGCACGATGGCTGCGAGGTCCACTGTCGTCTCCTCGAGGAGCCGTCCATCCGGTGAGATCGACTTGACCCTGAGAAGACCATAGTAGCCGCCTGGCGCAACATCCTTGGGAAGCCTTGCCGTAAGCACTACGGTGGCAGCCCGCCCAGCCAATAGCTGGAAGGAGGCGCCGTTCCTGACCTCCACATCGGCTGCACTGAATATCGATCTGGGGTAGTCGGTTTCGATCTCAGCAGGCTCCAAGATCACCTTGATGGGGCTGGAAGCTCGGTTCTCCACCTTGATGCCTTTGCTTGTCACAGCGCCTGCCCTGGCCTCGAACTCGATCTCGGTTGGAGTCACCTTCGTCGACAACACTGAGGATTTTGGGTAGACAAAATCGCCGGGCTTCACCTGAACGCTCTTGACCTCAGTAATCTGCAATCCCGACGCGTACCGGAAGAATAGCCTGAGCTCGTAATCCCCTGGAGGCAGTGGCTCTTTGGGCATGCCGTAGTAGAGAACCTCAGCGTACGGATACAGACGCGGCTCTGAGATGTTCGAGGTCCACGATCCCTCAGGCTTGACCTCTACGCGCTCGACAAGCCTCTTCTTCGAGTCGCGAATCGTTGCCTCAGCAGAGGTGAGGTAGTCCATTGGAGATGCATTCCTGATCAATGCCCTCACCACTGGCTCTCCCTGCTCGCCCCTGGCAAGCTCCAACTTGCTGACCTGAGCTGAAGGCTTCTGGCCAGGTCGATCCACGCGGATATTCAGGCGCACCGCGTACCTAACTCGCAAGCTCACGCCCGTGTCCTTCTTCGCAAACTCCGGCTCCACCATGATCACCACGATGTTTGAGCCGGCGGCGTCGTAGGGAATCCTCACGCTGCCTGCGACCCGAGTCTCCTGCCCTGGAGTGGATACGGCGGACTTGGGCAAGCTCACCCATGCCGAAGGCGGATACGTCTTGGAATCAGCCTGCTCATACCCGAGATTGCCGTTCTGCATCTGAACAGGGCGATACAGTGTGAACTCGACTCTCTCCTGCTTGTCTCCTGGCGTGAGGAACAGCTCGAACTCGGCAGTGTCGCCTGGGTTCACCGCTAGATCCAATACCAGAGGTCTGATGCCTGCGGCTGTGGAATGGCCTTCCGCAAGAACAAGCACGATCACGACAGCGAACGCCACCGTCAGAAAGCGTGCAAACCTGCAACTGATCCGCAACGTGCATACCACCTTGCATAGGAATGTCCTGAGCGCACACTCGCGCGAAGGGCAGACCAGTGGAGGCAGATCCGCCCCACTCTCGCCTGCCCGCAGAAAACTGGGGAACCCTAGTTTGCCGCGACAGTTAGGATGAGGTTGCCGGTGTAGGCCTGGGAGAGCAGTTCATACCAGTCTGTCCAGGTCGCGCCGCTCTTCTTCGCAATAGAGAACGCGCCCGATGTGGTCCCATAGGTGGCCTTGGTGTAAACAAGCCCAGTGAGCTCCACACCTGTGCTCTCGTTCACGGGGACGCTCTTGGCGACAGATGATCCATAAGTGAACACATACTCGACCAGAGGATTCAGCACAGTGGTGGAAAGGTTTGAGGTAGCCGTCACCTTCACTGGGGTGTTCGTCTTGAGGCTAAACGACGAGGAGTTCGCGCCCACCGCAAAATCACCAAGGCCGTCGGGGGTGATTGTGGCATCGAGGGACGCGCTTGTGAACGATATCTGGGCCGCCTTGGCCACATTGATGTTAACCGGAAGGGTTTGGCTCACCGGAGGCGCTCCATTGGGGGCCGCAAATGCGGAAGTCGATATCAGAGCCAGGGCCACAATCGCTAGGATAGTCATCACTGTTCTCTTCATTGTGGATCGATCTCCTTTTCATCTGAGTTCTACGTAGCAATATGCCTATCGCCGCACGGCGGCGAGATGACATCTACTGCGGTTCCAGGGTGAACACCAGCTCTCCCCGATACTCCCCCGCCATCACTGAGTAATCAGTCTCAATAGAGAACTCCAGCTTTGCGAAAGGCGCCATGTATTGGGCTCCAGAGAAGAGCAGCGTGGGCAGTTCCCCCATCTGGAACCACTGGCTCGGTGTTCCGGTGTTCCATGGTATGGTGTGCCTCACTCGCATCGCTTCCGGCCCGATCACCGCCTCCGGGTGCTGCACGTTGGCCACTGCGCTCAGAGAGACCCTCACGGACCACTGCGCGTTCGGCGACTCCACCGTGACCATCGCTGGGCTCGTCGCCTGGTAAACGCCTGGCTGCGGAACATCGAACTCGAGCTGCGCGAGATTCACATTCACACTCCATCTGGGCCAGATCACCACAGAGAAGGGAATCTCGGCGTGATCGACGGACCCGAGGAACACGTGGTCCACTATGAGCCTGATCGAGCCGGTGTATGTGCCAGGGGCGAGGCTCGCAACTTCGGGTGCAACAGTGACATCGAACCATGATTCGTCATCAGCGTATTTCATGATTGTTGTGTTGAAATTGCACTTCGCGAATTGGTTGCTGTACCTGTGCCTCGCCCATATCGAGCCCACTGGAATCACGTGCCCGCCGCCGTCACTGAGGGGCGACACTTCCATGCGGACGTCTCCCACTAATATCCAGTACAATGAGGGCAAGCGAGTCATTGATACCCGCTGCACGGGCCCATCTCCCACCGCCGAAAAAGGCCCATTCACAGCCAGTTGCACCGACGCAGGATTCGCCACAATACAGCCTGTCGCTGCCAATGCAGGCACACTCGCCATGGCGAGCAAGAGCATCAGCGGGACTGCGACTCTGGAAATTCGAGATTTACTCAAGTCCGCCAACACCCTTCGAGCGGATTCGGCAGTCACATAGTTCAGTTTGTATTATCCACGGGAATGTTGCAGGAATGTTGCATTGGTTCGGCAGAAGCAGCCGGAACTGAAAGGAGAGGCGCTGAAAGCCGGGGGGAGAGCAACGGATGTACGCGTGATCCGCCTACCTGACAGGATCGAGAGCCCGGGTCGTCACATCAGCGATAACTCCGAGCAACTGAGGATCAGTGGAGGCGAGGTCCCGAATTCTGCCTGCAACTATCTCTGCGCCCCGCAGATCGGTGGAGGTGAGAAGAAAGACGAGGTGGGCATCGTCAAACCTGCACACCGCATCGCCCTTTCGGAGGGCGCCGCTGTACGCCGCCTCGATCCTATCCAGGGCTGCACCGTTTCCAACTAGATCAGGCTGGTCCGACGAGTCGCTCGATCCAACGGTAACGAAAACAACAGAGGACTCCTCGCCCGTCCTTGCCACTCGCCTTCTCTCCAGGGCCAGCAGTTGGTGGAAGACCTCCACATCGCACTTGAGTGCACCGGGCGCATCACCAACTGAGATGAGCATCTCCTCAAGCTCTGTACGCTTGCAGGTCCGCGCGGACTGGTCCATTGCCTTTCGGTCTGGCTCAGCCCGGTCTGAACCTGTACGCTTGCAGGTCCGCGCGGGCTGGTGCTCACGGAGATCCTGGTAGAGCTGCTTGTACTCCTCCGATGGACTGATCCCAAGCTCCCGGTAAAGAAGGCCGGTGCTGTACGAATAGTGGTCCGCAGCGCCAGTCCAGTCGCCTAGACCCATGAGCGCCCGAGCATAGAGAATGTGAAGCTCCTCTGCGAAGCTATCCTCAGCTAAAGCGTGCTGCAGGACAGCCCTTGCCCTTGTGCAGTCGGATGCGCCCATGAGAATCCTCGCGGCCTCCTTGGACGACTCCATGAACAGCCTGCGGTAATGCTCCCGTGGAACCACGGTCCAGTCAGAATATGGGTCCTCAGCAAGGAAATAGCCCCTGTACAACTCGAGAGCATCGCAGAACAGGTTGCCCGCCGCAGCCTCGTCCGACGCTCTGAGCTTGAGTGCATGAGCGCAGGTGCGTTCAAACTCCTCGACGTCGATCCACACCTTCGCGGACGGGTTGAATGCACACACATCCCTGGCGCACGTCAGATAGCTGGACCTAGAGTAGGACCTACTGCCAGGCTCCAGCATGCTCTTGAGCCTGGAGAGCGTCGTGCGCAGCTGGGATGTGTTGTCGTCGCTGTCGCTCTTGGGCCAGAACACCCGGATTATCTCAGAGGTTGGCGCCGCAGTCCCGCGCCGCGACACGAGATACTTGAAAAGCGCCCATGCCTTCTGCGTTGAACCCACACCAATTGGGCTCGTGTCGCCTGGCCGCACTACCCTGAATACGCCGAGACAGTAGACGCGAAGCGCGTCCACGCCATCAACCTGGGGCGCAGCACAGTCCCCCCGAGAATGCGCGGAGTGGTCAGCCGCATCTGTCCATGTCACCCGCCATCGCCTCCACACGCCCCAGCCAGGACCAAGTGATAGATGACACCATGATCATATATACGCCCCGCAACACTGATTGCCCTGCTGAGAATCGGCGGAGCACAAGGAGACTCCAGACAGCCGCGAAGCCGGTAGAAACGATAGGCGCGGAGCATCCAAGCCAGCCTTCACCGACCAAGATGCCCCGCCCAGCGGTCGTGCATTCGCAACCGCAGCCAGCTCCGGCCCGTATTCGCCTGTTCGAGACTCACTGAACTGACCAGAGCCCCACGCTGTACTGAAGCGGGTATGTCCCACTGTCCGCTGAGGAGGCTGGAATCGAGAGATCGAAGGTCACCTCGTAGGCTCCTGCGCCAGCCCCTACAGCTGACCCCGTGACCACTGCATGCTGCTGGATCGTGCTTCCGCGGCCCACGCCCATAGTGGTTACCGTGACTGAACTCACCACCGGGACGACCCCAGGCGCCATCGGCTCCACATCCACAACAGCCTGCCACGGGACATTGGAGAATACCCCTAGACGGACTGCGCTCCTCACCATCATTGCCTTGCCGGTGTAATCCACCTGACTTACCTCGGAGATGCGATCGACCCTTTGCATTGCAGGAACCACAATCTCCACCTTCAGATCCGCGCGCGCCTGCGCCGCAGCGGCGGCGCCTCCGTACGCCTGAACAAGCAGCAAGAGCACGATCGTGAGCGCAGCGATGGCTCTCCGTGCCATCATGACACCCTCCTTCGGCTGCCCGGCTGCCATAGCGCATCAAGTGCGCCTTAGGCCCGTGGCTTTGCGTCCCCGTCTTTAGGCGGGTTTGCCTTTGTCGTGAAGGCGACAAACACTCCGACGTTTGTCCCTACATCCGTGTATCTCAATTGCTTGACAGTACAGGACGCGAGACAGCTCGCGCCCAGACTCCTAGATGCGTTTTCCCTAGCTCTCACTCACCTTGCTTCGTGCGCGAATACTCCGTGAGTTCCCCATCCCCCCTTTCCGGTTCCCCAGGCAGGCAAGAAGTGAAGCCACGGCTGCAATCAGCGTGGCCACAACCGCAGGAGCCGCAAACGGCCCCACAGCCGCGGTGGCCGCGAACGGCCGCAGCCTGATCGATACCTGCACGGGGGAAACCGCGAATCCCCCACACCCATCTCACAGACACACGAGCACGCTGTCCAAGGCATGGAACGCTGATGAGCTGATGTGCGATCAGCGGACGCCCGGAACACACTGCGCCCCGGCGCAAGTTCGACGGTTCTGGTCATTGAGACTATCGGCAGAGAACCCACACTGGGTTAGCCGCGCAGGCACAAATGCCTGTGGTGCAGCCCTGCCACATGCGCGAAACATGCCTTTGCGTCTTTCCCAATTCGCGGCATCTACGCACAGACGCGCTGCAAGAGGCCACATTCACAAATGGCGAGGCAATACCAGTAACCACCCGCTGTGGCGTCACGGTCACAGATTGCCGTTCATGTGGATCGCACACGTGCACCCAACCCGAGAACCCGAACGATAGCGTTTTTGACGACACCGAACGGTGATGCTATAATATTGAGGTAGGTTGTCGTCAGCACTCCTACACGCACCGCGCGCCTGTAGCTCAGGGGATAGAGCAACGGACTTCTAATCCGTGGGTCGCAGGTTCGATTCCTGCCAGGCGCGCCATATCAAGCAGCTATATAGCAGGCATTATGATAAACGCGGCTGGGGTTGGTTCCCAGCCGCGTTCGCATTTGTGTGCGAAATGAAAGGCCTGTGTGCATGCCCTATTTCCGATCCCCCGTAAACAGCATCCCTTCCATCTTGTCCACCGCGCTCTGCTGGGTCACGTCTTGTCAAGTGGTGTAAATCGCTTCTGCGTATTTTCGGCATCTCCTTCAAAGCCATCGGCCCCGATGCTCGCCCCCTAGAGGCCGAGCCGATCATATTCCTCCCACGTGGGCTCCTGCCCCCGCTTGGTTCAGGGGGGACGCCAGGCTGCCCCTGATGATCGGCGCGAGCATCAGGCCCATTATCACCAGCGTTGTGATCTCGTTCTTACCGCACCTGCGGCAGGAACACCTATGCCGCACATGCTCCAATAACCTCCTAATCTTGGGGAGCAGCTCGGCGTCTTGTTTGCGCAGCCGCCCGAGTTGTAGTTGGTGGGTGGAATGGTATAATCAAAATACAATTGGCGGCGCGACGACACCACCCACAGAGGCACAGGGAGGCGCCTGTCCGCCGTTTGGGAGGATCGCTAAGTGAGAATGGGCACTCGGAACAAGCTCCATCTGCTGCTTGTGTTGTTGCTGGTTATGATCGCGCTGTTAGTGCCTTTCACATTCACCTCCGGCGCCGCGGGCTCGCCCGAGGCCTACCTTGGGCTCGCTGCTTTGGCGCAGCAGAAAGCCGATACCCTCGTGAGTGTCTTTGGAGTCACCAGTGTTCAATACGCCGTAATATCCCAGGGCGAGACCATGCTCTCGGGCAGCGCCGGGGTATATAGCCGCACCGAGGATAAGCCCATCACGGCCGATACCATGTATGGGATCGGATCCACCAGCAAGATGTTCACCGCCGCCGCGGTTATGCTCCTGGTGGATCGGGGCCTGATAGATCTGGATGCTCCTATCACTACATACATCCCGGAATTCATCATGGCTGACCGGCGCTATACCCAAATCACCGTCCGTATGCTGCTTAACCACTCGTCCGGCCTGATGGGCTCCACTTTTCGCAATGCATTCCTGTTCAACGATGGCGATCAGATGGCACAAGAGCAGCTCATCGCTGCTCTTGCAGGTCAGCGGCTCAAAGCAGACCCCGGTGAGTTCTCAGTGTACTGCAATGATGGTTTCACCCTGGCCGAGCTGATAGTAGAGAGGGTCAGCGGCGAGAGCTTCACCGATTTCATCAAAGCTAACATTACTGTCCCGCTTGGGATGAGCCATACGGCCACGCCGCAAAGCGATTTCGATCGCTCCGGCCTGGCCAGGACGTATGTCGATGTGGCCGGCGACCGCGAAGTGATCGAATCACTGGGCGTGATAGGAACGGGCGGAATCTGTTCTACGGCCGAAGATCTATGCAAGTTCGCCGGAATCTTCATGGATGACCCTGGTTACGCACTCGCCCGGGGCATGCTTTCGGCCCAATCTCGCAGTGCTATGGCCGCTGCTGAATGCGAGAACGGAATCTGGCCCGAGCGGGGTCCGAGCATATTCAACTACGGTCTCGGCTGGGATTCTGTGAACACCTACCCCTTCAGCGCCTACGGCATCACAGCCGTCGCTAAAGGCGGCGACACCCAGCAATACCATTCTACCCTGCTCGTCTTGCCCGCTTACGATCTTGCGGCGGCGCTTGTATCATCGGGCGGATCCAGCACCATGAATCTGATCGTTGCAGGCGAACTGCTACAGCATGTGCTGGAATCAAGAGGCGCCCTCACCGCAGCTAGGCCCGAGATGCCAGGCGGTGCGCCCGCAGTCGCGCCTATGCCGCCCACCTTTTTGGGATATTCAGGGCTGTATGGGAACGCATCCTTCCTCAGCTCAGTGGATCTTGCCGCTGATGGATCGTTATCCATCGCTGCGCTCGGCGACGATGCCCGGCCCGTCGAGAAACTGGTATACGTAGGCGGCGGCGTATTCACCTCCGCAGAGGGCAACAAACAGATGAGCTTTGTAACAGAATCGAACGGCCATACTTACATAAGGCGGGTGGCGCACCAAGATGTGCCCGGCCTGGGGCTTGCGGCGATAACAGAATACTCCATGCAGAAGCTCGCGCCGGCAGAGGTCGACGAGAGCACACGAAAGGCCTGGTGTGAGAGGGATGGAGTGAGCTACTATCCGGTAAACGAGAAGTTTAGCTCGCAGTACTATGCGCAGCCTGGCAACGCTATGACAATCTCGTTATCGAAGGAGCAGCCCGGATACGTTGGAACGCTGCAGATCATCGACGAGAACAACGCGGCGTCGCCCATGCAGATCCCGGGAATGGGCGGGCGCGACCTTGTCGATCTCACATTCTATGTGCAGGATGGCAGGGAGTACATGAAGGCCACTAACATGGTCTACGTAAGTGAGAAGAGTATGGATGTCCTCCCCACAGGCCAGAGCGCCACGTACACAATAGGCCCGGATGGCCACGGGATATGGCATCGTATCACCAATGTCGGCGACGACAAAACGATCATCGTGAGCGTGCCCAGGCAGGGTTCTTTTGCGGTATACGAGAACGGAAAGTGCATTGAGTTCTCGTGGATAACCGGCCATTGCGAAGCGAGACTGCCGGCCGAAGGCATGATCGTGTTCGCCGGCGCGCCTGGCGCAGTTTTCGAGGTGAGTTTCGAAACGGCCGAATAGCATACAACGCAGGCATGCCGTTGTCCGTCCGATGTGAATGCAGAGGTACGCCAGATCATCGGCATTGTGGAGAGATTGCTTGCGTTCGACCTGTTCCGCTGGGTATCCCGACTGGCACATGGATCTTCGATGCGAAATTCCGCTTGGATACGCAAACCGATGGCGATGGCACCGCCAAGTTCGGTGACATCTGCAAGATGCACGCGTACCACGATGCACTGCTGCGGTGTATCCCGGGGATGAGCGGATCATGTACAGCCCCACCCGCGGACAACTGGGCCCCGAGGTCGCAGTGGCCGTTGACGGCGTGGGAGCCATCCCTGCACGGCCAGGCGAGGGCGTGTTGAGCGCCGCGGTGCGTGATGCTGTGCGCGAGTTGCTTGGTCTGAGAGCATAGGCGGCGCCGGCTCCGGGCAGGGTGATTCCGTGAAGGTCAGCTTGCTAGCGGGCAAGATATCGGCGCCATTCCGAGCCTTTGTGCTAAGCCGAGAAACAAAGTGGTATGTCGTGTATCACGACTATGGTGACTTAACGGCGGAAGAAAGGCTGCGATTGAGTGCTTGCTTATCCGTTAAGCACGGTATGCCAAATCAAGGCGAATTTGGTTGTTTGGAACTTGCGGGCGGGCATTATGCAGTCGGCACATTCCTGCTGAGATCTGACGAATATCAGCGCGTTTGGAACTACATGCTTTCAAAATGGCTCCCAGATAGCGGTTATTTACCAGACGAAAGCTTTTGTTTTGAGTATTATCCAAATCAGGAAATGGAAAATGTACAATTGAAGCATATTGTTGAGATGCTTATACCAATGAAGTCTTTATGAATATTAGGTGAATTGGTAGGCATTGTGTCATAATAAAGTTTACGGAGTGATATGGGAAAATGATGAGTTATTATGTCAATGCTGAAAAGATAAATCTTAATGAGTTGCGGAAAAGGATTGAGGATACCGATTTGGTTCCAAGTCGCAGTTGTCTACTGGAAGATATTAGTAGTCGTTTTGAGGCATTAAAAGAGAACGGATATGTTACGTTTGCGGATTTGCGCAGCGCTTTGAAAAACGCAAAAAATATCCCCTCAATTTCAGAAAAAACGGGTATACCATCCGAATATCTAGCATTGCTCAGACGGGAAATAGAAAGCTATTTCCCAAAACCGTTTCCAATTAGTTCATTCGACTGGCTTCCGGAAATAGATATTGAGAAACTGGAAAAGCAGGGGTATAAGAATACCGCTTTACTTTTTGACGCACTTAATCCTCCAGAAAAAAGAGAAGAATTGCAAACTGCTCTTGGAATCAGTCATCAAGTTATTGATGAGCTTTCCCGTCTTGTGAATCTCACAAGAATACAGTGGACTAGCCCAACGGCGGCGAGAATGCTGGTCGATGTCGGCTATTATGACGCAAAAAGCGTATCCGAGGCGGATGCGGACATAATGTGCAACGAACTGGATAAAGTAAACAAGGATAGTAATTACTTCAAAGGAAAAATTGGGCTTAGGGATATCAAGCGATGGATTCACGCCGCATCCTACGTTTCGTGATACATCAAATAATGTATCACTGCTGGACATTCTCCGCCGGATGGGGATGGACGAGGACGCTGATTTTCTCAGGGACGGCGCACAGCTTCTGACTCAAAGGCTCATTGAACTGGAAGCTATGGAAAGGATCGGAGCGGACAGATACGAGAGAACGTCGGAGAGATCAACGTACCGGAATGGCTATCGGTCCAGACCCGGGGAAACGAGAGTAGGCAGTCTGGATCTCAGGATACCCAAACTCAGGGAGGGAACGTTCTTTCCAAGCTTCCTGTCGCAGGCTTAGCGGAGTGAAGCTCGTGATAAGCGATACCCACGAAGGACTGAAGAAAGCGATACAGAAGGCTTTCCTAGGGCGTCGTGGCAAAGGTGCACGGTGCATTTCATGCGCAACGCGCTTGCCCATGTGCCCGGGCCGCGCAGCAAATGGTTGCAGCCTACATCCGGACGATATTCGCTCAACAAACCCTCTTGAGAAGCTGAACAAGGAGATCAAGCGCCGCGCGGACGTAGTAGGCATTTTCGCTAACTCCGATTCAGCGCTCAGGCTTCTTGGATCGGTGATGATAGAGCAGAACGATGAGTGGATCGTACTGCGCAGGTATTTCAGCCAGAAATCCATGGGCAAGC